>PMZB01000145.1 GCA_003170575.1 Chlamydiia bacterium
CCATACACTTTACTGTCCTATACCTTTCAGAGTTGTTGGACCGATTACGATTAAAAGCGGTCGTGATATCTTTCAGGTCGATGTGCCGCTTGCTACCTATGAGTCGCCTCTTTGGCCTTCAGTAAAGCGAGGAGCCTTAGCAACCAGCAAAGCTGGCGGCATCTCGGTTGTCATTACACGAGATTGTATGACAAGATCCATCCTCTTTGATGCTCACTCTGCAAAGCGCGCGTACGAGATTGTTTCCTATCTTGAAAAACACACAGGAAAGGTTAGTGAAATTGCAGAGTCTACCAGCAGCCACCTCTCTGGTGTTGGTTTTACAACCCGCATTGTCGGATCCTGTGTCTTTCTTCGTCTTCATGGAGTAACAGGAAACGCTTCAGGCCACAACATGATCACAAAGGCGGCCGACAAGATTCTCGAATGGATTGCTACAACCTTTAAAGACGTATCCCAAATTTCAGTTTCAGGAAATTTTTGTGTGGATAAAAAAGTCTCTTCCGTCAATGCCATTCTAGGAAGAGGCAAATCAGTTATTGCAGAGGTCATTGTATCAAGAGCTATCTGCAAAACGATACTTAAGAGCACCCCCGAAGCTATTGTCGAGCTTAATACAAAAAAAAATCTTGTTGGGTCGATCATAAATGGCGGAGTTCAAAGCGCAAATGCGCATTATGCTAACATGCTGCTTGCCTTTTACCTTGCTACAGGGCAGGACGCTGCTAATATCGTTGAAGGCTCCCAAGGCATAACTTTTGCAGAGTTGCGCGGCGATGACCTTTATTTTAGTGTAAGCCTGCCAAATATCATTGTGGGTACGGTAGGGAATGGAAAAAATCTCCCCATTCCCCAAAAGATGCTTCAAGAGCTTGGCTGTTTAAATAAAAAATCACCAGGCGAAAATAGCAAAAGGCTCGCCGAGATTGCTGCGGCAACAGTTCTGTGCGGGGAACTCAACCTGCTAGCTTCGCAAACACAGCCTGGAAACCTTGTCAGGTCGCATATGAAACTTGAGCGGAAAACGAGGAACCCTTCGTGAATTTTGGCATTGATGCAGTTCGATTTTATACGCCTGGTTTTTCTCTCGATCATTCACTCCTGGCTGCTCATAGACAGATAGATCCAGAAAAGTTCATCGTGGGTCTTGGCCAAACCCAGATGAGCATTCTGCCTCCTGATGAAGATATTGTCTCCATGGCAGCAAATGCAGCAGCCCCTCTTGTCAAAGAAGCTAAAGACTCTATTCGCCTTTTCCTTTTTGCTACAGAGTCAGGTGTGGATCAGTCTAAGGCAGCAGGCCTTTGGGTGCATCACCTTCTCGGATTAAATCCTTCCTGTCGCGTTGTAGAGCTCAAACAAGCGTGTTATAGCGCAACGTGTGCTCTTCACCTCGCAACCTCCTACTTGCATACACATCCGTCCGAAAAAGTGCTCCTGATCGCGTCTGATGAGGCAAGATATGGCCTAAACACTCCTGGCGAGCCCACACAGGGCTGCGGCGCTGTTGCAATGGTCCTCTCAGCCTCTCCAAGGCTTCTTTCCATAGAGCCTCACCAGGGAGTTTTTGCTGAACATACAATGGATTTCTTCCGCCCCAATTATATGCGTGAAGCGATTGTGGATGGGAAATTCTCGACAAAGCTCTATCTTCAGACCTTATCCCACTGCTGGCAAGAGTATGTAAAATTATCCTCCCTCCAATTTAGTGATCATAGCCGGTTCTGTTATCACCTGCCGTTTACTAAAATGGCTGAGAAGGCTCATGAACGGCTTTGCCGCATAGCTCAAGTTCCCTTTGACCCACATCAGATAGAATCAAGCTTAATTTACTCTCGGCTCACAGGAAACGTATATGCTGCCGCGCTTTATGTAGGGCTCTCCTCTCTTCTTGAAAATGAGGAACAAGACCTTACGGGAAAGCGTATTGGCTTTTTTAGTTACGGATCTGGATGTGTTGGGGAATTTTTCAGCGGCATTGTTCAACAAGGATATAGAAGAGCTCTTTATGCTCTGGATCACAAAGAGCTCCTCAAATCAAGAAAAAGCCTGAACTATGAAGAGTACGCCTCCTTCTTTTCCCATCGGCTCCCAGAAGATGGAAGTGAATACACAACTCCCGTAATCAGTAAAGGCCCCTTCCGCCTTCTTGGTATAAAGAACCATGAACGGCTGTACGGTCCCTAAAGTCTTATTTTGTTTGGTTTTTTTGTTGGTTTGTCTGAGGGCTTTTTTGCTTTTGCATTCCTTTCAACTTGGCAATTTCAGCTTCCTCTTCATCAGGACTTTTATCTAGAGGAATTGCATACACGTCTGACTCATCAATAAAATCCTCATCTGTTGCATCGCCTTTCTGTGCCACTCTCTCTGTCGCCGCTTTTTGACGCAATGGTCCTGTAGTGCCTCTCTGGCGCATATTTCCCGTTGCTCCCCTCATACCCACTTCCCCGGTAGCCCCTTTCACCGCCGCAGAACCCGTAGCTCCTTTCGGAGTCTCTGCTGCAAATGAGGCGACACAAAAGAGGGCACAACATGCCCCCATAAAGCAAGCTAACTTTCTCATACAAATCTCCTTGATTGATCATTTTTCCCGCTGAAACCTTAGAAAGGTTTTGCCTTTCATTCCAAATTTGCTTTATGGTGATGTATCAAATACATGTCAAGCACGGAGGATAGAAACTTATGCGCATAGCAATTTTGACGAGCGGTGGAGATGCTCCTGGAATGAATGCTTGCATCAGAAGCGCAGTTCGAGTTGCCAAAAGTTTAAACTGGACTGTCTTTGGTATAAAGCGCGGCTATAGGGGTCTTATCTATGGAGAACTTGAGGAAATGGGCTCAAGATCTGTCTCCAACATCATTCAGAGAGGCGGCACCATTCTTCGCGCATCTAGATGCAAGGAATTCGAGACCGATGAAGGCCTTCAGCAAGCAAAACGTACGCTTGAAGCCTTTGGCATCCAAGCTCTTATTGTTATTGGCGGAGATGGTTCTTTTCACGGAGCTGTAGCTCTTGCAAAAATTTGGGATGGCCAGATCATAGGCATTCCTGGAACCATTGATAATGATCTTGTGGGAACAGATATCACAATTGGGTATGACACTGCTGTCAACACAGCTGTGTGGGCAATCGACAAAATAAGGGATACTGCTGAAGCACAAGAAAGATATTTCCTGGTTGAGGTTATGGGCCGGGAAGCAGGGTTTATTGCACTCGACGCAGGCCTCTCAGGTGGAGCAGAAGAGGTATTGGTGCCCGAAATTCACACAGACTTAGGTGAAATTCACAAGCGGCTCATGCAAGGCAAGCAGCGAGGAAAGACTTCAAGTATTGTGATCGTGGCTGAAGGAAACCATGAAGGAAGCGCCTTTGAAATAGCCTCAAAGCTGAAAAAGCTGTGCGGAAGCGAGTATAGAGTTGTCGTTCTTGGACATATTCAACGTGGGGGTTCTCCAACAGCTCGCGATAGAATTCTGGCAACAAAATTAGGCGCCTTTGCGATCGATGTTCTCGCAGAAGGCAAGACTGGCGTGATGGTGGGCGAAGTAAGAGGCGATCTTGTCACAACTCCGCTCGAGGATACGTGGAAGACCAAAAAGCCATTGGACCCCTATCTTCTAAGATTGAATACCATCTTGGAGACGTAAAATAGGCTACTGCAGCCCCTCCAACGTGGTCGCAACTTCATTGATGTAGGGGCGCTCTTTGACCTTATAACCAATCATTTTAAAGATCAGCAGCTGAAAACTTTCCATGTGTGTAAGCGGTTGCCCATCTCGTTGTTTTTGCAATATAGGCGCTAACCTCCGCACTTTCGCACGATTATATAACTCTACAATATGAGCATAGATCTTTTTCCTCATGGCCTTGTTATATTTATCAAGGTTGTATATATCAAACAAAGATCCCCAAGCAACATTTTTACGCCATATCATTTGGTAAAACAAACACCCTAAGGCATAGACATCAACGCGAAGTCGATCAATGGAGGCAAAAGATTTTAGGAGTACTTCAGGCGGATTTTTTGATCGCGGCGCCTGCGGTGTGATTTTTTTCGCCTCTTTTAAGGTACACGTTTTTCCAAAGTCAGCAAGCACTGCTTCACAAAGGTTAGGCGAAATGTTAAGCAACACATTTGCTGCATGCAGATCTCTATGCACAAGCTTTTTCGCGTGAAGAGCTTGAAGTCCTACAGAGAGATCCAGTGCTATTTTCAAAAGTTGGGTTTCACTAAGAGGCGGATCATTATTGAGGTGATGCATCAGGGTGCCTTGAGGAAAATATTCCAGAAAAATTGAGTACTTGTCTCCTCGTTTTTGAGACCCAAGGTAGGGAACAATCCCCTTCGCTCCCTTTGTCTTTTGAAGCACATGAATTTCTTTTCGAGCCGAATCATCAGAAAGACACTCTGCAATAACCCGTGGATGTTCACCATAAAGAATGGCCTTTGCCACATCTTTATGACATCCGCTTCCAATATGAGCTGCGCCTCCTCGAATTTTCCTGATAATATATGAATGAAGGGGTTTAGATAGTTCTATCTCACAAGGAAGATGCGTGTCATGGAAAGTGTAACTATTTTTGCCGTGCTTCTCCTTACTTTCAATAAAATGAAACGCTTCAATAAGCTGATCTCTTGTTAATCCTACATCCCCATTTTTGAGAATCAAGTCAGCGCGATCTTCAAGAATTTGCTTGTTTGTAAAACCCTTATACGAAACTAATTCAGCCGGTTGGCAAAAACCTTGAGTGGTACAAAACAAGGAACTAGTAAAAAATAAAGGGATAAACAGAAACACCCTCATATCTTAACCTCAAGAATACTTCTAGTACAAATTATCTTCCTCATGCCATACTATAAGAAATTTTGCAAACACTTTTTAATATTTTCTTTACTTAATGGAAGCCCATAAGTTACTTTTCTTTGTCCCTAAAGATGCAGTGAGGCATTTTTTGAATGAGAACATTTTTTCACAGTATCCGCATTCTCTATTCTAGGGTTGTGCATGATAAGCTTTTTCGCGAAGCTTCAGCACTTACATACCAATCATTTCTAGCTCTTGTGCCGATTCTTGCAGTCCTTTTTGGTATTGCCAAAGGGTTCGGTCTTGATCATGCACTTGAGAAGTGGATCCGGATAGAGCTAAAAGACCATCAGGAAATTCTCTCCTATTTTCTGCAGTTTAGCCAAACAACCCTAAAAGAAGCTTCTGGAGGGATTATTGCCGGGTTTGGCGTTTTCTTCCTTCTTTTTACAACTGTCCGGCTTCTCTCTGCAGTGGAGACAACTCTTACCTCAATGTGGGGGCTGCAAAAAGGACGGCCTTTTGTGCGAAAGGTGAGTGATTATCTTGCCCTTCTTCTTATTTGTCCAATCCTCTTGGCAATGTCAGGCAGTGCAACGATCTTCGCAACAACAGAGCTTACCTCCCTTACAGGAACGTTCGACACCGTAAAACCTATTTTCACACTTGTCATAGGCCTTTTTCCCTTTCTCACTTCTGCTGCTCTCTTTTCCCTCATTCTCTTTGCCATGCCATGCGCCCCAGTACGATTCCGCTCAGCCCTTATTGCAGGAGCAATTGCCTCTGTCATATTCCAAGTCACACAAGCATGGTACATCATTTTTCAGCTTAAGTTGACAAAGGTCAGCGCTGTGTATGGAAGCTTTGTTGCACTCCCCCTCTTTCTTGTATGGCTTTGGATAAGCTGGCTCCTGGTTCTTATTGCAGGTGAAATCTGCGTATTTATCCAAGAACGAGGCTGGCGTCCCTCTTGCCTCCATTTCACGAACTCTCCTAAAGAGAGGTTTGAGGCAGACCTCTCTGTACTTGCACTTTCCCAATCTCAGTTTCATGCAGAAAAGTTGATTGATACAAAGTCAGTCTACAAGGAAATTCCACTTCCAATAAAAGCTTTGTCCCACTCAGTAGAGCGCTTAGAAAACCAAGGTCTCATTCACATAAGGGCAGCAGCAAGCTTTTCGTCAACATTAATCCCAAGCAAACGCACCAACACGCTTACACTTGCAGATCTGGTTTTGCCAGAAGGGAAAAACGCTCCAGAAACTCCCCTCACAAGAAACATCGACAAAATCCTTACAACTTGGAAAACGGAGCTGAAAAATGACACGCGGAATTTTACTCTAGTTGATCTGCCTTTACTTAGAGACTGAGCGGTTCAGCACACCTTTGGAGGAGAGAATCTTTTACTGACGGTGCAGAAATTTCTGTTGCAGCCATTTTTGCATACTGAGGCTGATTGATTCGAAGGAACAAATTTGTAACTTTAACAAGAATGCTGTTTTTTCTATCCTCATTAGAAATCCGTTCCGCGGCCTTCCAACTATAAAATGCCAAGTCCAGACTGGTTCTGGAGGATGCTTCGGTGAATAGCGTTTCTGCAATCTCATCCAATGTTACATCCCTTATATCCTGATCACAGATGTCCGCTGCAAAGAACACCGCCGAACCACCATCTAATTCGCAAGCATTCTTTACTGCTAACCCACGATTTATTCCGTCTTTTAAAGATTGAAAAGGAATTTGTTCTGCGAGCTCGCCTGCCTCAAAATGTTTATCTTTCTGAATCAGATCGTCAATATACTGTAACTTCTTGACCAATTCGCGCCCGGGATCTGCAAGAGCTTCAAGTAAACTCATAAATAACTCTTAGTTAATAGGTAAAAAAATTTAATCTTCTTGACCATCTATTACTTTCCTCAGTTGAGCTAGGAGCTCCGAGGTAGGTGTACAAGAGGCTTTCCATCTGATTTTACCTCCATCTACATAAAAAAGATGGATGTGTTCCAGGGTCTCTTTTCCTTGAGGCAACCCAAGATCTGCAATCAGCTTTTCTTTATCAAAAAAGGCCATCCTAAAATAAGGCAAATCCTCTTTAGGAACGGCTTTCCTGCATAGCGCCATCAAAGGCTCTCTTGTCATACGCCAGGAAAGGTAAGAAGGCAGTACTCCAATGACAACTACAGAGATCTTGTTTTGAGGAAGAGCTTTCTGCCACTGCAACAGTTCTGCCTTTGCCTTTCGCTGAAACCCAAGAAACACTAGCAGCTTTTTGTTTTGAGGGAAAGTATCTGTTTCGCCATTTTCACCATACAGTGTGAGTTGGGGAAACTCGGACTCCTCAGCAAACACTGCAGCAGCAAGGAACAATCCTATACAAAACCAGATTCGATACACAAAAACTCCTGACCAAAATCCTACCTAGCAGAATACTCGCGCACTGAATATTCAGTAAGGATTTTACTGTGATATTC
>PMZB01000153.1:0-3837 GCA_003170575.1 Chlamydiia bacterium
GATTTTCCTTAACAAATTCCCCAACAACAAAAGTGCGCGTGATGGAAAAAGCGCTGGAAAGTGCCTTTTCCGAATCAAATTCGAACTTCAAGGAGGCGAGCTCATCGCTTTTTGCCTGCACAACTTTTTGCTGAAATGAAATCCACGCATCATTCAGCTGTTTGCAACATCCCTCTTTATCGAGAGTTATTAAGTCTGCAAGTATCTTCTGCTTCTGAACCAAATATTCCTGCTCATAAGCCTCTTTAATTTTGGCAAACTTCGACAGAACCTCATTTTTCAGTTGTTGACTTGCTCTTTCGATTTCTTCATTTCTTTGCGCCAAGAGGACAGTGTTCTTAAATCGCTCGAGGGTTGCTTGTGCGAAGACTGGTATGTCATTCGAGAAACCTGCAGGTACATGCTCGTGGATCAAACCAGGCAGTTCAACGCGCATTGTTCGCACTGCCTCAATTTTTTCAAGAGACGCCCTCCTTGAAGAACGCCTGAATGTATTTTCGGCCGCATTAACAAGACTTTTCTCTACTTCAGGATCGAATCTAAGGAAGGCGAGCTCATCTGTTTTTGCCTGCGCTATCTTTTTCTGAAACCCGATCCATTTACTATTTAGCTCTTCATAACACCTTCCCTTTTCGGCTTTAGAGGCCACTATATCCTTTTCTATTATCAATCGCTGATCCAAATATCCTTGTTCATGCACCTCTTTAGTTTTTGCGCGCTTGAGCATGACTTCTTCCTTAAGCCGCTCCCTCGCTTCTTTAGTGTCTATGAAATGGAGAGCGGAGAGCGCATCGTCAGTTCGTGCTTGGGCTACCTCTTTTTTGAACCGTTTAAAGGCTCCACGTACAAATCTACGTATACCAGCACAAGAGGGCGAAAACGGAAGGAGTATTTTTTTATCCAACAAAGGCAAAGATACAGTATCTTGGGATGTGGCTTCTGGTGTCGTTGAAAGCTCATAAATAAAATCACTCAGTGAAGCGCGGGCTATCTGTACCTTCACGGTTTTTCGAGGAATTAGTATAAGATGACAGAGCACGCGAATAGAGTTGACCACAGCATGCAATGAGAAAAGAGGGAAGCAGCCGGCATAGAGAACAGAATGCCACCACATGTTCCTCGCATCAATTCCCATCCAGCGGCGTACAGTTCCATTAGTCCGCAACAGAAGAATATTTTTTGCAAAGTTAAGAGAGGTAAAAATTGTATCCAAAATGCATCCGGGAGCAAATAATATGCCCTTTGCAAGAGTTTCTATTGCCACGGGAAGGGCAAGCAGTCGTGCTATGTGCGGATGGTCGCATACTGTTTTGTCAACCCATTGCCACATGTTTCGATCCATTCTGTGTGCAGCGGCATCATAATGAAAAATTGTCGTCATAAAATATTTTTTCCCTTCAGCAACTGTTCTAAACCGTGGTTGAGTATAAGGGGCATTCTTTTTTTATTTCAAAAGGGTTTTTTTTATTGATGTCGTGTTCAAGGACGACGTTTTGCAAAGAGCCTTCTCTCCCTTTTAGAGGCCTGTGGGAATTGTTAAACCCTGTACCGGAAAGCCTGCGTCTTGCAGTGTAGAGGCAAGTTCTATGCGTTCGAGATCAGCAGAGGTAGCCTCAATTACCTTTTGTTCGAAGGCGGGCAATAGATTTTTGTAAATAGGATGTTCTTGCCAATTCGTCTTCGGAAGGGGAAGCATAGACCACGCCAATTCTTCAGCTTCTCTCATTTTGTTACATTTTCTCAGAAACAACTCTTCCGCCTCTTTAGTGCCAACGAGGAAGAGATCGGTCGTTTGTTCTAATTGCAAACACAGCTCTATCGCAAATCGTTCGAAGGCCTCTTTTACGAAGTTCATCAGGCAAACACGCGCGTGGGAAAAAGGGTCTTTCCCCACTGTTTCGGCCGTCATCAAATACTTTTGAATAAATTGACGCAACTGAATGTACTCGGCCTGCACCTTTTTTCGATTTTCCTTAGCAAATTTCCTTACAAAAGAGTATGGGATGAAAATCGCGTTGGAAAGAGTTTGTTCCGAATTAAATTCGAGCTTCAAGGAGCCAAGCTCATCGATTTTTGCTTGCACAACTTGTTGCTGAAAAGAAATCCACGCATCATTCAACTTTTCACAACATCTAGCTTCATCGCGAGGCATTAAGTTTATAAGTATCTTCTGCCTCTGAACCGAATATTCCTGCTCGTAAGCTTCTTTAATTTTAGCAAACTTCGACAGAACCTCACTTTTCAGTTGTTGATGTGCACTTTCGATTTCTTCATTTCTTTGCGCCAAGAGGACAGTGTTCTTAAATCGCTCGAAGGTTGCTTGTGCGAAGACTGGTATGTCATTCGAGAAACCTGTAGGTAAATGCTCGCGGATCAAGCCCTGCAATTCAACGCGCATTGTTCGCACCGCCTCTATTTTTTCAGGAGACGCGCAGCTTGAAGAATGTCTGAATGTACTCTCGGTTGCATTAACAAGGCTCTTTTCCACTTCAGGTTCGAATTTAAGGAAGGCAAGCTCATCTGTTTTTGCCTGCACTATCTTTTTCTGAAACCCGATCCATTTACTATTTAGCTTTCCATAACACCTTTCCTCTTCTGCCTTAGATGCCACCATATCAGTTACTATTTTCAATCGCTGATCCAAATATCCTTCCCGATGCTCCTTTTTAATTTTTGCGCATTTGAGCAAGACTTCTTCCTTAAGCTGCTGCCTCGCTTCTTTAGTGTTTATGAAATGGAGGGTGAAGAGCGCACCGTCAGTTCGCGCCTGGGCTACCTCTTTTTTGAATCGTTCAAAGGCCCCAACTACAAAACTACCTATACCAACACAAGAGGGCGCAAGCGCACGGGGTGTTTTTTTGTCCAAGAAAGGCAAATATATAGTTTCTTGCGATGCCGTTTCTGGTGTTGTTAGAAGCTCATAAATAAAATCGTTCAGTGAAGCGCGGGCTATCTGTACCTTCACGCTTTTTTGAGGAATCAGTATAAGGTGACAGAGCACTCGAATAGAATTGGCCACAGCATACAATGAGAAAAGAGGAAAGAGCCCGGCACAGACAACAGAATGCCACCACATGTTCCTCGCATCAATTCCCATCCAGCGGCGTACACTTCCATTAGTCCGCAACAGAAGAATATTTTTTGCAAAGTTAAGCGACGTAAAAATTGTCTCTAAAATGCATCCAGGAGCAAATAATATACCCTTTGCAAGAGTCTCTACTGCCACGGGAAGGGCAAGAAGTCGTGCTATGTGCGGATGGTCGCATACTGTTTTGTCAACCCATTGCCACATGTTCCGATCCATTCTGTGTGCAGCGGCATCATAATGAAACATTGTCGTCATAAAATATTTTCTTTCCCTTCTGTTCTCAATCGGGGTTGAGTATAAGTGGAATTCTTTTTTATACCAAAAGGGTTTTTTAATCCCCCTGACGCCAGTCTGCGAGGGCTTGTTCTCACAATTTCTGAAACACACCAAGATCGGGTATTTTCAATGCTTGAATGTGATTCCCATCTTGAGACAGTTCAAACTCAATAATCCAGGGGAAAGTGGGCGCGGATGGAAGATCGAGCAGTACGAATCGATTGGTATCTACGCCCTTGAGTATTCCCTTTTCTTCATTCCAAAACTTGAGCTCCAGTTGGTTTCTGTCGAGTGAGACGAAGACTGTCCCATATGCAGGATGTTGATAGGCTCCTACATATTCACTAAAAGGCACAGTTGGTCTGAAAGAACTTTGTGCCTTCTGAATAGATTCTTTCTGTTTTTCAGAAACCTCAGTTATTTCTTGAACCACTTTATGCCCCTTTTCAGCAAGAGCTCATAAAGCTGAGGTA
>PMZB01000153.1:3928-4313 GCA_003170575.1 Chlamydiia bacterium
CCCATTGGTTTTGAAGAGTTTGGTATACTCCATAAGTTCCCCATTGGTTTTGAAGAGTTTGGCATACTCCATAAGGTGCCTGCAACAGAGTTCAGCGTGCTGGGAGAATTAAAAGATGATTCAATGGTCTTTTTTCGTATCTTTGGCGAAGATGCTCTGGAATTAGGGAGTGCTACACTGCGCCCTGTCTTGTATCATAATAGCAAGTGTAACTGGATAGGAGAAGTAGACTATGGAGATGGTGACGGGTATGAGCAATCCAAGCCTCGTTTTTGGCCCAATGGAAATTATATTTTCATAAATGTCTTCAACTCGAAACCCCCTGACTCCGAAGATAAAAATGTGACTGAAGCAATGCGAAGAAAAGTTGCCAAGGTCCTTTTGC
>PMZB01000322.1:0-3850 GCA_003170575.1 Chlamydiia bacterium
CTCTTAATGATTGTGGCGCCAAGTACCTCTTTAGCGGCCGAGGTACGATGGCGCACGCCATGGCTTATTGCGTTCAGATTTTACTTCGAGTACCAGATACTAAAGCTTCCGTCCTCATTTGTTTTGAGCTCGAGCTTCGGAATTGACAGAAGTGATCCTGTATCCATGCACCACAAAGCAATCGCTCTCGGCTGTCCAGAAAGGTAAAGCACAAAATCGCTTGGATCACGACCTTCCCGTAAAGGCTTTTCTTTATCAAAGAGATCTTTTCTGTATGACTCTTTTCCAAAACGAATAAGCTCTATCGATGAGCCTTTTTTCATGTCTGCCATTTTTTTCTCGGCTTCGAGAATGAAAGGAAGCTTTTCTATCCGAAGATATGTCCCATCCTCCTCTTCAACAAGGCTCAAAGCACACTCAGGATAGTGATCACTCAGGAGCCTGACAATTCTCCTTGGAAATCCTTGTACACACCATGAGAGCATAAAATTTTGTGGCGCTCGCCCGGCATATTTACATCTTTGGATATAGCTTTCCCATTTTTCCTTATTGATGGCGCCTGGCTGTATCTTGAGGCAATCAATCGAGTTTTTCACCTTCAGTGCCTCACGCACGCTATACAGTAAGGCAGCACCAGGATATTGTTCTTTTGTTTCACTTGTCATAGGGGGTAAAGTCGGGTCAAGGGGAGTATCCAATGCGTGAACGTTTCTATCGAATTCTTTCGAAATTTTCCCTCCCGTAAAAGAAACCTTATCATCCGGGTGCTTCACTAGCACTCGAAAAAAAAGGTAGTCAGTGCATCCTTGTTGTTTAAGTTGCTGATACAAATAATCCTTTCCAAAGATAAGAAAGTAAAGGTCTCTCGGAGATACTTGCGGCGTCTTCTGCTCGGACTCAAAACGGCAAACTTCGATAATTTTATCAAGCCGTTCCCCTGCGGCCTTACATCTTTTTCTTGACAAATTCCTTCTTTCTAATTGCGTAAGGGTTTTTTCCTTGATTCCTTCCCAAGAAAATAGTTTGAGCAGGACTCGGGGAATAGGTTCTGCTCCTTGAGGAAATCCAAGTGCAGCCATATTGCACATAGATTGTTCGTTAGCCTCGGTTTTGTCAGTTTCATATTCACATAAGTTATACGGGAGGAAATCCTCCTCTTCATCAATATCAAAGAGAACTGCATCTCCACCTTGTTTTGAACCAATAACGGTATTCGCCCCATGTCCATCCCCTCTGCTACGAATAAGCCCAAGAAGATAATACGCATGGAGTTCAGGCGTGTGTATGTTCTTGATGATGGAGGCTGCATTATCTTGACTCAAAAAATCATCAAGGGTGGTGGAGTTCGCAATATACTTTTGGATGGTCTTTCTATCTGGAATAAACTGTGACGCAGGAACACTTATATCCCCTAAAAGATGTCCTACCTCATAGGCAAATACCTCGCGCTCTTCACTACCTAACGCACTTGCTCCCACTCTCACCTTAGCCTCTCGTTGGCCTTCTAGACCCTTAACGAAGCGAGAGTGGCCAGAATCATCTGTTCTTTTTGCCTCCTCAGATGTTTTGGCAGATTGGTATTCCTTAGCAAGAGATCTAAGCTCCAGGTGCTGTTGAAGCGTTTCCTGACGTACTCCAAAGGAAGTCATCTTGGATAGCATGGAGAGAACAAGCGCGGTGGTCTTTGGATCGTATTTGTTATTTTTCAATTCGTCGGATATATATCGGATATGATTGAAGGCAGAGATATCTTTTTCTGAAAGATTTGTAGGAAGGTTCATAAGATACGCTCTATGTTGTTCGAATTGATTTTTTGCGCCTTCCTCCGCAATGCCTTGCATCAGATTCTTTGTATCTTCAAGTTGATCTAAGTAGCCTGAGCGCTTTTTAAGTTCATTAAAATCACTGTCTGAACCCTCCTGGGTTCCGTGAAAAAAATCATAAAATCGAACCGAATCTTTAAAGCGTACATATTTCTCAGGTGTTATTCCTCTTTCTTGTAGACGATTTATCCAATTTTCGTGATTCACACTAACTTTTTCAAGCTCACTCTTTAAGTGAGCATATGCATTTGGAGTTATAGCATTTGTAAAAACCTTGATAATTTTTTCGCGAACGTCAGCCATCTCTTCGGGAATTGGAGCACTAAGAGAATCAGTAACTTTTTTATTATACAGCAAAAGAAGCTCTTTCGTTTTTGAAAGGTACCATTCCTCTAGCTGTGCTGGAATAAAACGGTTAAAACGCTTTAATAATTTCACCGCTCGAAATCCTATTCCAGGGATATTGACTTTCTCCCCAATTGAATAGAGAGATTCTTTGTTAAAAAGGTCCTTCTCCGGATCGGTCTTGCTAAATTGTTCTATTGTTGACCGAATTATTTCATAATTCTCATCTGATAGCATACGGCTCTCTAATGTAAAGTTTTTCTTTACACTACCCCATCAGAGTAATTAAATCAATTACTTGGGAGGAAATGGGTATGCAAAGCCGGTAGCGCTCATTCAAGCACTACCATTTGATGAGGCCCAAAAGACTCAGCTTGTTCAGGCCTATAGGCAATCGGCTTTTCATGGGTTTGGGGAAAAGGTTTTTGTTGATCCGATTAACATCGAGAATGTTATGGAATTTGGGCAGTTATGCTGAGGATATTGAAGACACACTTGCCTTCATCAAAAAATGTGGTGTACGCGCGGGGTTAGCGATTAATCCTGAAACCCCAGCCTCTTTCTTATTCAGATTTTTTCCTCTGCTCGATGAAGTGCTTGTCATGAGTGTGCATCCAGGATTTGGCGGCCAAGCGTTTATTCCTGATTCTACCGAAAAAATTAAGGAATTGCGAACTCAGGTCGAAGCTTTGGGACGCCCCCTCAACGCACCTTCTCTTGACATAGCTGTAGATGGGGGAATCACTCAAGAGACTGCTCGTCCATGCGCAAAGGCTGGCGCCAATGTGTTTGCAGCTGGCTCATACCTTTTCGGTGCCAAGGACATGAAACTGGCTATTTCAGAGCTACGAAAAAGCGCTACGATACGGTAGCAGCATTGGGAAAAATAGGCGTTCTTTTTATGCGTTGATTGAATTTTTTTGCGCACTCATCAGGGAGATATATCGTAACTCTTTCGTGTTTACGTACTTGGCCGACTTCTGCTCTTTCCTCTACAGTGGGATATTGCTCGTCACTATAATATCTCATCCCTAGTTCATGGAGTCGTTTCGTAGCGCAGAATGGCAAATCGCCGAAAATCTTATTTTCGGCATTCATTTTTTTCGCAAATTCCATGAGTGTTTGTAAAAGAGTTTTAGCAACTTTTTTTAGCCCTCTTTCATCTTTACCCGATATGGAAATCCTTTGTAAGCGTATATACGTTCCATCAGACAGAAAGTTAGTTTTAAAAAGATTTTTGTGTATGTCATCTGCCTTCCGAAACTCCTCATCTTCAAGCCAATTAGGAGACAGTTTAATTTTAACAAAACCTAATTCTTTGCTGTCTTTGTCAAAGATATGAAACAGAACATCTGTACGAGAATTTGCCTCTCCTTTAACGCTGAAATCTGATTGTGGGACTTCGTGCAATTGACCGAACTCCTTCAAATCCAGAGGCGCTATAAATTCACTCGTTTGGGTGCCCGACGATGATGGGGTAAAAGTAAAGGGTCCTGTAGCGCCAGGTATAGATGACATGAAACTTTCTACAACTGTATTTTTAAAACGCGCCAATATCGCAGCGAGGATGGGTTTTGATCAAGATCTATTTAGGGACGAGGCCTTCTTTGTTGTACTTTTTTGAGGATAGAGATGGATCTTGTCTTTCCTATTTTCCGAAAAGCCTCCTCACCCATATCACA
>PMZB01000322.1:3879-4596 GCA_003170575.1 Chlamydiia bacterium
TTTTTAAGACGGGAAAATTGGATGTTCCGCTATGAATTGATTGCAATTTTCTGCACATTTAGCAGTGACATACATCGTTCTCGATCCGACAGTACTCCGATCTCCTCTGCTTGCTCTTTCTTTTATTTCAGGCTCTTGAGTATTAACAATACATTTCATCCCTAAGTCATGAAATCTCATCGGATGAGCATAACAAAAACTCCCATAAATCCGATTTGCGACANNTCGTTAGGTTGCATGTGGACCACATCTAAGTGGATAAAATTTCCATCTGGCCAAAAATAAGGTTTCGGGAACACAGATCTTTGGTCCATGTCTCCTATCCAACTAAACTTCATATCTTGGAAAACGACAAGGCGCAGTTGAACATATCCTAACTCTGCGCGATCTTTGTTATAGACACGAAAAAAGATCTGCGCACAACGATCTATTTCTCCCTTCACGCTGAAATCTGTTCCAGGGNNGTGCAGTTCTTTAAACTTTCCCAACTCTACATTGAATACACGACCGTCTGGATGCCCTTCTCGAAGTGTTACGGTGCCTGTGAGGCCGCCAAAACTGCTAGTTGCCAACATAAAAACCTCTTTATTTGTTGTTTCTTTATTTATATACTTTTCTAACATCGCAAACAGGGATGTTTTTGTTCAAGGTGTATTTAATGAGGTGTTTTTTGTGAGTGAAATGTCCATTAGTGACTTTTGGCAGTCGTGCCAAATT
>PMZB01000246.1 GCA_003170575.1 Chlamydiia bacterium
AAGGCATCTTGACCGAAAGCAATATCCCGCGCGAATCCTATATGCCCATCAAATATGTCGGCTACTTAACCCAAAAAGAGTACGAATTGTGTGTTAAAGGGTGTGAGCAACGGACAAAAGCCCTGTTAATGTTTATAAAAGATATTTACTCGGGTGAAAAAAGAGTCATAAAAGACGGCATTATCCCAGAAAATATAGTCAATTATGCTTTGAAATCTGAAGGATTCGAGGAGTTAATTGGAAAAATCCCTCTTGAAAATATAGCGATCACAAACGGTTCAGACATTAATTTAAAGAGAAACGCAGAAGGAAAAATGGTAGTAATCGAAGATAACATCGGCTCCTTAGGAGGAAGGGAAGACATTTATGCTATTGTTGACATCTATCGAAAAGCATTTTCAAATAATTCAGCGCAAAACCCCTATAGACTCGAAAAAAAATATCTCAATCAATTGAAATCATGGGCTTCTTATCTGCCCGGAAAATATGCCATATATTGTTCTGATGTCGAGAGGGAAGAAGACACCTTTGCACCAAAAAAAGAAAAGTATAAAAAAATGGGGGTCTATCTTGCCAGTCAAGATGATGTCTATGTTGCTGATAACAAGCTCTTTTTCAAATCCAAGAACATGTCAGAGCCCATCCAAATCTCTTTTCTCGAACATAACGGATTGGATTATACTCTGGACCTTGACTTCCAGCCCTTTTTAAAACGGTGTCTTGATGTAGCAGATGATGCAAATTATTACCAAGATATTCCCGGAAGCATGAAAGCCTTCTTAAACAATAATCTTATTCTCAGTCATAGTCCAGGATCGTCGCTCCCAGACTCTAAAATAATCTACCCCTTTGTAGAGGAATTTATTCGATATTATCTCCATGAAGAACCCCTTCTTGGCTCAACCAAAGCGTACAGCCTCAAAGTAGCGGACAATCCTTTTTATGATATGCTGCCCTCCCTTACCTTGAGTGACGCCTTTGCAAAAAAGGATTCTCTCGTTTTAAAGCCCATAAATGGCGCCTGTGGAGAAGACGTAGTAGTAGGGAAAAAAGTGAGCCAAGAGAAATGGGAAGAAGTGGTTTCAGACACATATGCAAGCGAACCAGAGGACTTTCTGTTTTTTGAATACTCCAATATTTTAGAAGAAAACAATTATCTACTGATCCATCGCGTATTTGTCGATGCATTTCAAGATCATGTAGCAACCCGTCCTGGAGCATATCTGAGAATGAAAGAGGTGGATGGAGATGGGGTTATTTCCACAGGAACGCTGGGTACGATTGCTACCGCAACACTTATTGAAAACATTAATATAAAGGAATCACCATGAATCCGCTGCCTCCTTATGTAAGGACATTCACTGATCATTGCATACTGCAGTGTTTCTCTAATGGTGATTTAACTGAAAGGTGTGTTCACAGATGTGTAGCAAGCTTGAAAATACAAAAATTTTTTTGGCAGATATCCTGCCTAGCTTCAAAAGTTTTTCAAGAAATAAACCAGATATCTACCCCTACACTCATCGAAACATCAAAGAGCCTTGCGTTTACTGCAGGCGTGATTTGTTTAACTTTGTATCTCAATCGAGCATGTCATGAGAAAGATTCCGTCACCTCTATTACTAAAGTAGCATTGTCAACTCTCGGAATTATGATGACCTTCTACGCTGGCTCTGGGGATTTGGGAAAGTCTGCGATATACACCGGAATTGTTACAGCTATAGCAACAATTAATCTTTGTAGCCAATATCTTTTGTCACCTGATGGTAAACAACAGGTAAAAGAACCCAGAGAAGAACATCCCATAGATGAAGTAGATCTAATAGCAGCAGAAATACAGGAAGAGGATAGTCCAGATGATGAAATTTTTTCAGGTGAAGTTACAATTCGAACAATCTCAGTAGATGACCTTCCAGGTACATCGGGACGATACCGGCACCAGCGCAAAAAGTATTCTCCCCCACCACCAAGCATCCTTTCTCAAGAAGCCATCCCCCACCTTCCTACGGAAGATGTTCCAGAACCTATAAGAAAGCTTTCACCTCAAGAGGAAACTGAAATCATGGGGATTATAAAAACGGAGTTTCTAAAAATAGACCCACAAAATCTATTGACAGCACGAAAGTCCCTAGAGAAGTTTCGAGTAAATGTATTTTCAAATCCCAAGTACACTTCTTCTCCTTATGAAGAATTCAGAACCGCAGCTGCTAAACTTATCAAAGCAAGGTGTGCTTACTGTGATTGCAAAAACAAATTTGATGTGATTCCTTTCCTTAAAACTTTACAGACTTGCCCGGTTTGTCAGGTTTTTTGTTACTGTTCGACCCATAAACTACAATTTAAGCAAGAGCACCAACCCGCATGCCACTAACGTCTAAGGGACTGGAAAAAAGAGGTACTTTGATAGCGTGGATAACCTTGGGAGGTTTTGTTGTATTGTCTTTTCCCAAGTGCTCATTGATATCGCCACTGAGTCTGTTTAAGGTTAGATATAAAGCCTCAAGAGCATTTTTTTGATAAAGTGAACTCATTTCAAACCGCGGTTGAATGCGTTGGGCGTACAGTGTTATCAAGCCTCTGAAATCTGATATAGAAATAAGGGTTCTAAAATTTTCGCTTGCATTGTAACTCAGAAGAGATCTCAGATCCTGCATACAGAACTGTTTTTCTTTTTCTACAATAAGCACAACAGCATTTTTTTTATGTGAGGCACAGACATTCCAATGCTTTTCGGCAAATCGGGTCACTCGTTCTACATCCGTACATTCAGGATTTGCTTTTAAGAGATTCTCCTGAAATTTTAGCCGATCAAACTCACCATTATCTTTCTTTCCCCATTCACGTAATCTGTTAAACCACTCGGGCCCATTGTTTTGCGCATAAACACAAGCATTTTCGGGATTTTGACTCACATAAAACGAGCAGGCATCCCCCTTTTTATAGGCTTTGTGCAGTTCGTAAAAAGAGGACATTCTCAGACGACATTCGCTGATCAAGAAATCAAGCTCATCATAA
The DNA here is from genome assembly GCA_003170575.1 of Chlamydiia bacterium. Taxonomy (GTDB): domain Bacteria; phylum Chlamydiota; class Chlamydiia; order Chlamydiales; family FEN-1388; genus FEN-1388. Next base: position 3,016 of record PMZB01000246.1, read on the forward strand.
TCAAACCCCTTTCCTGTTCGTTCATAGGATATGCCATTTTGGAGGATTGATTTGGCCGCTATTTTGGAGGTTCCGTGAAAAGCCCTTCGCAATAACCTCTCAACAAATACTGAAATAATTTTTATATCATCAGCTCCATTTCCCCCAAATCTTAAGCCCTGTGATTGTTCGATTACTTTAATAATTGGCCGTATTACATCTTTCTCTTGCAAAACACAGAATT
>PMZB01000102.1 GCA_003170575.1 Chlamydiia bacterium
TCTTTTTCCTCAATTTCAATACCTCCCTTAAGCCCGAATAATTCGGGTCCAAAAGTAATTATCTTTGATGTTGATCCACCAGACGCTTCTGTCATATATCTCCTCTAAAAAAGAAAGGTTCTATCCTTTTCAAAATAGAAACCATGTTAATAATAAAAAATATTATATCATTATAAGAGAATATAAGTAAACAGGGTTATAACCTTTTCTGTTTGAGCTCTGTGAGCCATGCAGGATGAGTAAAGTCTCCTGTGCCTAAAAGCGAAATTCCCTTTTTCACCGCACTCTCAGCCAAGTTTTCAAGACAAGAGTCAGGACTTGTGCTAATAGACCATTTGGAATGGATGTGAAGGTCCGCATAGAAACTCATATGCGTATTCTAAAATGCAAAGGGAAAGATTGCAAGAATTTATTTGACTGAAATCGTTGTAAGCTATTATAGTAATCATAATTTATCCGAGCAAATTGTAGAGGGTTATTATGGGAAATATTTCTGCCGCAATACCTCAGTTTCATCCTGCTGGTTCTCTGATCAGGGGAGTAGAAGCTGAAATCCATTCCTTATGCGACCAACAGGCTCCAAATGAAGCTGATTTTCGCCGGGCGATTTCTCTTATGAATAAGAACCATTCCATCATTTTTCTCGCAACTGTCATTGATGAACTGGCTTCTCTTGTTTTGGCATCTGTAAGTGACATAGTGAGCGTGGCGACCTTAAGATTGATCAACCCACTAAACAAGATAAGCTCACATCTTAATCAACGGGTTATTCAGGATGCCAGGTTGATATTCTTTTCGCTCTCAGACATATTCAGAGGAATGCGTTCTTACAGTTTACATTCGACAGATGAATTATTTGCCCTCTGGTCTTTTTCTTCCCTGTATGGTGATTTATTTAGAACGAGCACACACGCGCTTGGCCCAGCATTTGGTTTGCGCCCACCTGACTTTGTCTTTAAATCGAGCGATGGAGAAGAATTTCCCGTTCATAAAGCTGTTTTTGAAGGAAAGTGTGAGTATTTTAGCAAGATATTTGGGAACCAGTTCAAAGAGGGGAGCGAAAAGGTCTGCACACTTCCTCTAAACGGGCATGCACTGCGTCTTCTACGGCTCTATTTTTATACTGGTCAATTTGTTTCCGCTGACCCGCGAACGATCTTTTCTCTTCTTCAGTTTTCACATATGATTGACTTTAAACCCTTGTACGACTGCTGTTTGCAAAGCCTGAATGGTGCCATATTTTCACATGAGGATATAATGACTATTCTCGAGCAACCAGAAATTTGTTCGGAGGAACTCAAGAAACAGTGTTTTTTCTATGTACACGAACGCAAGGATAAAGAGTGGGAAGAGATCATTGCGAGCAACAGTGATTTAAAAAAAGCATATGTTTTGTTTGTCCGGCAGTTTGATCTTTATAAGCAACCTAAAACTCCCCCTCCTCTAAAAGTGGCCCCCCTTCTATTTGCGCCAGGTAGCAACGGGGATGTTCTATTCAAGACTAGGGAGGGAAGTGTCTGGGCCGATCGTTTAATCTTAGGGTTAAAAGACCCATATTTTTGTCAAATCTTTGCTAAGAAAGACAACGTCATAAATGCGCAATTGACAATTGATGTTTCTAATTGTTCAAAAGAGGCTGTTGAGGCATTGATTTTATTTATTTACAAGGAGGAATTGCCCGCCCCGTATCACCAGACCCTCTCCAATGACACATTGGATAATTGTGCCTCTCTTTGGAAAGAGTTGAATAAGGCCGTAGTTGCCATTGGAAATGATCAGCTTTCCAAGAGACTTGAGCGGAATATGGGGGCCCACGGGGCTGACTTTGCATCACCTGCGTGTTATTGGTGTTATGATTCTGTTTTTAATCTAATGGCGCTTGCCAATGCGTGTGGGTATGAGTCCATTGTTAGTTCATGCGCCGAGAAGCTCCTGCAAGATTACTCTGAATCAAGTTGCCGTTTACATATTGTGGGTCAGCTAGAAAAATTCTGTCAAAGCGCTACGTCTCTTTCTGTGTTAAAAATTCCCATGCCGGATTGTTGGGTTTACAGGTGTTATCAAAAGGGGCCTGAGGGGTTGAGATATTTAACTAAGGAATTGCCATTAATTTCTGAGCACCTTCAAAACTTGCGAAAAATTGAATTTACTACCCCTGCTAGCAGTATGAAGAATTTGTGGAATTGGATCGAAGCACACATTCACACTTTCGATACACTACTTTCTCTAGAAGAAATAGCTATCTCGAATTACGAGAATGGGCAACTACAAAAGCAATGGGTAAAAAAATTACCCCATCTGTGAAAGAAATATACTCAAAATTGGAAATAAAATATTTTACATAGTAGATTTTTTTCGAGTGAATCAGGTACAATGGAGATCTTCTCCAAACAATCGGAGGTAGCGAGGATGACAGAAGACCTACAGGCCGTTGGCCAGATTTTTTCACAAAAGCGAAAAGAATTGAAATTTTCCCTAAAAGAAGTTGAGAGTGCGACATCAATACGAATTGTGTATCTTGAGGCGATTGAAGCAGGGCAGATGGAGAATGTGATTTCCCCAGTCTATGCTCAAGGCTTTGTTAAGCAATATGCGGCCTTTCTTGGTATTGATGGGGACAAAATTGTTTCAGAAAATTCCGAAGTGTTTCGGCGCCCGATTAGTCAAGAATTCGCCTATGGCATCGGCACGCTTGAGACGCGCGGACATCCGGGAAGCGGAGTAAAGTGGATGCCTCATGCCATGTGGGTGGGTGCATTTGCGGTAGTTTTTGTTGTCGCTTACTTACTTGCCAAATCCCTGGAGGTGTTTTAAAAAGTCATGACAGTTCCAAAACCATCCTGGAAGGTTTTTCTCGCAGGAGTTTTGGGAGGGGCTATTGATGCCGCTCCAAGTATTTCGGGAGCGACAGTTTATTATGTCGTTGGGATCTACACAAATCTTCTTCAGAGTATAACCAGAGCTTGGGATTCCTTAGCTGAAGCGGTGCGTACACGCTCTTTTCGTCCTATACAAAATGAAATGGGCTGGCGCTACCTCCTTGTCCTTAAAAGCGGCGTTATTCTTTCCTTTCTCATATTTGCTCATTCCATTTTGCACTGCCTGCAAATCCCTGCTGCTCGACAGCTCTTGTTTAGCTTATTTCTTGGATTTATCTTAGGGTCCACCTTTCTTTGCTTAAATAGAGTCGTCGCATGGACCAAAACCCAGGTAGGCGTATTTGTTGTTGGCCTTGCCTTAGGGCTATTTGTTGTGTATGGCTTGCCCCTATTTGCAGAACCGCTTTATTCGGTGCCCGTCACAGCTCATTTGCCAGCGGCAGAAAACGTTGACTTAGCTCATTCACGATTGCTTCACGTGCCGTTTTCTGCTATTGCCTCATTAAAGGAACAGGGGATCCTTGACTCTAGTCTTCCTATCTTTGATGAGGGCACAGGATTTACTCTTGAAGTGACTGATACGGTTTTCTCGTCAGCGCTTCTTCTTCGCCCTGCTCTTGTACTTACCGGAGTGGTGGTTGCAACAGCTATGCTGCTTCCTGGAATTTCAGGAAGTTATGTGCTTAACGTGCTTGGATATTACAGCATTGTGCTCTCGGCCGTTTTGGAAGTTGTGTCGAGCTTTTTTTACCTTAAATTTCCCATGGGTGCATGGGCACTTTTACTGAACCTTGGACTTGGAGTTTTGTGCGGCCTTATTGTGCTCTCACGGATAGTGCTTAGATTCTTTAAAAAGCACCCCTGTGCTACACAAGCCTTCATTGCAGGATGTATGATTGGATCTTTATCTTCTCTTTGGCCATTTCAAAAATTAGCACAGGTTGTAGATCCATTCCATTCCACTCAAGGCGTCTCGCTTATAACCAAAGGATGGTATCTCCCATCCTTACCAGAGACGCTTCACTCCTGGCATCTTTTTGTCGGTATAGCTCTTGCCTTTTGCACTGTTTTCGTATTGCAGAAGATCTCCCTCGAAAAGCCTTCTTATACACAAACAAACTAAGAATCACTTTTTTGGAGTGTCTTTGTCAAAAATGATTACTTTTTCCGCATACAGCTCGTTTTTTTCTGGACGTACCGGGCTAATATCTACTTTCCCATAAATTAAAAGGTACATGCCCTCTTTGATTGGAAGGGCCTCTAGCTCATCTGTGGGAAGGAATAACAAGATTTGTCCAGTGGAATCTTCAATAGTATACGTGTCTGTGTCTAGTGCTTCCTTAACTCTTACCTGCACCCACACATTGCCCTTGGGGCACAGTGAGGAGCATAAAATGCCAACTGCAGTAACAGGATTATCCGTATTTGGTTCAGCAGCAAAAAATACCCCTGAAGTGCATATCATGGCCAAAAAAAGAAACTTTTTCACGTATGAACCCTCCTTAAACAAGGAAACTCCTGTTTTGGATTAAATCACAATCGCACATTTAAGAACCATTCCCAAAGGGGTCGTACAGGACTAACCTTTACAGATCTTGTGGGAAAAATCGATTCATCTCACTTACGATTTTTCCTCACAGGTATCTATGGATACCTTGCTTCGGAAAAATCGTCAAGATCTGAACCGTTTTTCTCCTCAATAACTGTAAAAGTTAGTCCTGTACGACCCCTAAAGAGAGAAGGTTGTGAGGAATGGCACTGCCTGAGTATAATAACGCTTTTTAAATTTTATGCTAAAGTAATTACAAATTTGCTTATTTTTTGGAAAGGAGAAGGCAATGGCTGTAGCGACGAGTTGTTCTGCTCCCAGAGCAAATCAAGAGGAATTATCTGATTTGCGGGAGATTCGACAGACGTTGCCTTTTGATGTACCTCTCGCCTTGATTGTAGCGGCCCGCCTTCCTCAACTGTTTGACCATATAAACGAAATGATTTCGTAGCCTTATGCCCAAGCTTGACGCTTTAAAAAATTCCGAAATTATTCCTTTGTAGTATTCATACATGTTCTGTTAAACTGTAGACTGATCCAAGCGTGATATGGAAAAGCCTTGGTGTCTTCTAGGTCTAGCGGAAGGGCTT
>PMZB01000185.1 GCA_003170575.1 Chlamydiia bacterium
AAGATTCTCAGAGAGAAAATCAGACGTTTTCACATCTACTGAGCAGTTGAACTGCCGTTTTTAGGTTGAAGGTACAACTCAGGTTTGTCCCGCCAAGAACTGGCCGGTGAGAGTGGAAGAGTTAGATGTAGGCTCTTGTTTGCCGCCTACTCCTACGGGGTGGGCCAAAGTGAGAGAGGTGGTTAATGGGAATTGGAAAGTCATTCAAGCAATTGCACTTACCGTTTTTCTTTGCTTGCCAGGACTTTCCACCATCATTTTTCTGCCTGCCAGTGCTTATCATTTCCTCCATGGGCGTCTAAGTGTGATCGACCGGGCTCTACATAGGGAATTTGCTAGTAGATATTTTTTTCTGGCTATCCCTTTCGTAGGTCCCGGATTGACGCTTGTACAGTTATTCTAAAGTGTGAAAAAGCAGGAACCGGTTTCTCCACAAGTCAAATGGGGAGTAAGAGTAGAGGAGCTTTCCTTGAGTTCGGTCGTGGAACTTCTTAGGGAGTGAACTTTCCTACCATGCGCTTGTGTTCGTCAGCGAGTTCTTTTTTGGATGTGAGACGGCGGATTCGGGTGAGGGTGCGATCAGATAGTGTCTCTTTGCAAAGTGACATGTGTTCATGGGCTTGTGCTGCAACTTGTGTGAAGTGAGTGATGGCCAGCACTTGGCGCTCTTTTCCTATGGCAGCAAGAAGCTCCCCCACCGCGGTGGCTGTGATGCCGCCAATACATGCATCAATCTCGTCAAAGATTATAGTTGGAATGGATGAGAGGTGTGCCATTGTTGCTTGCACTGCTAGAAACAGGCGCGCCATCTCCCCGCCGCTTGCACCATCTTTTACCTCAATTCTTTTTTCCCCGATATTGGGTGTAAGAAAAAACCGCACTTTGTCGTGCCCTGTTGCGTGGAGCGGAGTTTCTTCAATTTCTACTTGGAAGACCGCCTGTGGCATGTGTAAAAGGGCTAAATAGGAAACAAGAGCTTTTTCAAAAGAAGGAATTATCTGGACTCTTTTTTTATGTATAAGGCTTGATCTTTCTTGGCAGGCCTTTTTCAAAGATGCAATCTCTTGTTGTATCTTTTCTATGGTTTCTTCTCGTGCTTCAAGGGTTGCCAGGCGGTCTTTTATCGCCTTGTGGGCTCGTTCTATCTCATCAACTGATTGCCCATATTTTCGTTTCAGATGATCAATTTTTTGCAAATGTGCTTCTGCTTGTGTGCGCTCTTCTTCAGAAAATTCAACAAAATCAAGCGAAGACTGAAAGCTCTGTGCAGCTTCTCGTAAGCAAACGAGAGCACTTTGGATCAGGTCGCAGCTGGGACTAAATCGTGAGGAAAGAGATTGCACAGCGTCAGCTTTCTGTGAAAGAAGTGTAAGGCGCCGAATCAAAGGGGTTTTCCCAGTATCCAGTTCTTCAATTATCCAGGACGAAAGATCCAGAATCTCTTTTGCACTCTCCAGCTCTTTTAAACGGGAAAAAAGCGCAGTGTCATCAGTTTCGAATATTTTTGCCTCTTCTATTTCTTGAAGTTGTGCCTTGAGCCGTTCCATTTCAACCGTTCGTAGTGCTTCTTCTTGAAGAAGTTTTGAAAGATCTGTCTCTAAGCGTTTAAATTTTTCAAACATGCTTTTTAATTTGGCTGTATCAGGCTCTAACCCAGCAAACCTATCTAAAAGTATTTGTGGGGCATTTTCTTCTTGGAGAGATAAATACGCATGCTGGTTTGAGATTTCAATAAGTTCTGCGCCAAGTATTTTGAGAAAACTTATGGGGACAGCGCAGCCATCAATGCTGGCTCTACTTTTGCCTGAAGCAAAAATCTCCCTCCGTATCCGGCAGGAGGGGTTTCTCTCTAACGAATATTCATTAAAAAGGATTGTGATGCCAGATGTTTCTGGGAGGCAAAAATCTCCCTCTATCACACCTGTCTTTGCTCCATGTCGTACTGCAGAAGGGTCTGCTTTTTCTCCCAGAAGAAGCCCGATCGCAGAGAGGAGTATTGATTTTCCTGAACCAGTTTCACCGGTAATGACCGTATACCCTTTTGAAAAATGGAGCTCTGAAGCTTCAACCAGAACAAGGTTTTCAAGAAACAGGCGTTGGAGCATAGTGTCACGAAACTTTTTTAGTTGTTGAAAAGTGAAGCTTAGCCACATTGCCAAGAGCCTCGACGCCGTGCTCAGCAATGAATTTTTTCGCAGCTTTTTGCACTGCCGCAGATGCTCCCTTGGGGAAGTTCATGCCAAACTCTTTTTCCATTTGATCAAGTCCATCGATAAATGCCCACCGAGCAATGATCGAGGCAGCAGCAACCACTATGTCCGCCTCGCCGCGCACTCTCTGTTCCACCTGTAAAGAGACCTTTTTCTTAGAAAGTGCTCTTTCAACCACATAGGGATGGGCAAACTGGTCAATAATAGCAACTTCTGGTTTTGTATGTTTGGCGAGATTTTCAATCACCGAGGCGTGGCCCCAGGCAAGCAGCGAGTTTAGGTTTTTGAACGAAGCGTAGAGCTCATTATATTTCTGGGGACGAAGGCGGATGATGTAGTTAGGGACCGCTGCAACAATCTCTTTGGCAAGTCTTCGAATCTCTGGATCAGTGATTGTTTTTGAGTCGCGCACACCCAACTTAAGCAGGAGCGGGAACGTTTTTTCATCCGCAAAAACACCTGCTACACAAAGAGGGCCGAAGTAATCCCCTTTTCCAGATTCATCCACACCAATCCTAGCGCGCTTATCAAGCGATTCAAGGAGAAGTTCGTTTTTGTAGGTGTAAAGAGGCATTTTCAGGATTTCAGGCTCCAAATAGAATTCGATAAATTCTCGCTTATTTTTTCCTTGCACTGTGAGCTTCATGGAGGTGTAGAGTGTGCAGGAAACACCAGGTTTTTTTGCTTGAAAGAGAGTGTGCTCAGGCTGGGTCAGGGTGAATCCTTGCTCGATCAAGCCATCACGCAACTTGGCCGCCATTGATTTGTCTAGAGTTGTTACAAAAATGTCACTCATATTTATTCCAATTGTCTCCGATGCTTGTAGCATAC
>PMZB01000098.1 GCA_003170575.1 Chlamydiia bacterium
TTGTTTTAAATAAAAACGAGAGATTTTATGCAGATTTCAATTATAGAACGATGGGCAAAATTACCAGAAGATTCTTACTTTACGAAAGATTTGGCGTACGGGACAAGGCAAGAGAGGTGTGAGCTATCCGAAGTTTTCCAAAGGTCAGCCGTCTTGTTAACACCAGATTGTCCTTATGACAAGGAACTCTGGTTGTGCGCAGCCAAAAATGCCTCTCTAAGGTATGAGAAGGCTTTTTCTAAAAAATCTCTGATAATACGAGCTACATCGCTTTTCCATGGAATGTTCTCTACCTCATTGTATGCCAGGTACGAGGCATTTATGAACACAATGGCATGGCTCGCTGCACAAGCATATAAAGGGCGACTGTTGGGGCTAAAAGAGGCTTATAGTGAAGAAGTTATATGTGCTTATAAGAAACGTGAACCAACGGTTTTGAGACAAGCTTTCCTCATTCGTGTACTTGATATTGCTATGATGAATATCTGGGACGAGGGAGGCAAGGAATACAAAGGATTTTTCTATGAACTTAGAAGAGAACAGAAATCCATTTGTTATGTAATCGGCACGTGCCACGTGCTACCAAAATGCGCGCTTGCTGATCAGAGAATTGCTAAGATCTTTGAAAAAATCCATGAGCTTTTCGTTGAGTCCAGTGATGCATATCGTCGAGCTAGTTTTTTCGTCTCCCTCATGACATTAGGAAGAGGTACAAGTTTGGATGTACGCCTCATTTCTCTTGCCGAGCAAAAGGGAATAAAAATCCATGATTTGGACCGGATATCAACTCTTCCCGCAATTAGGAAAACATGGATGGAAAGCGCTCTCATGCCGATAAGGGTCTTGTACGAAAAAGAACAAGACACGTGCTCTCAAGACGTACGGCGTTGGCGTGAATGGAGTGTAAACTGTGAAATGGTTAAAGGTCATATAGGTCGTTTTCGTAGGATTGTGATGCAGGTAGGAGCTATTTTTAGGGAGAAAAGCTTGCGATATTTTGAAATCATGGAACACTTTTTAACGGGTAACGAGGCTGGTATAAAAATTGTTAGTCAATCAGCAATGACCTCGGCCGCCTACAATCAGCTGGTTAAGCAAAGAAATGCTCGATGGTTAGAGGAAGATCTTTTACCTCGGCTACAGCAAGATAACCCTCCTTTTTGTATTGCTGTGGGAGCGGCCCATCTTTTTGGTGAGTGTGGATTACTCCCAGCATTCGAGCGAAATGGGCTGGAAGTTCGGCGTCTTCACTCTGTTGCTGATATTCAGTCCCTTACAACTTTTACGGCTCTTTAAGTTTTTGCTGCTTTCCTTGCATCTTCTAGAATACTTGGAGTAATACTTAACGCTGGATTCATGTCGGATATATTCAGAAGACTTTGAAGGATCTGTCTGGTCGTATCAATGAACTGAGCGGTTTGACTCTCTGGAGTGTGTGCTGCCTGCATAGCTCCGGTAGCGGCCATAAGTGCTGTCTCTAAAAATTCACGATCAGTCGCTAATTTTTCCCTTAAAGGTGCTCCTGCGTAAAGATCTGTTACCAACTGGTTTCTTCCCATCTTATCTGCTGGATCGTAGAGAGGTTTAAACATCATTTGCAAAACGTCTGTGGTTTCGGGTGCTTGGCTGTAAAGTATTCCTTTTGCATAGTTTAGAATGTCTGAACTAACACCTAACTCTGGGTGCCTGTCTGAAATATTTGTTAGTGTTTGAAGGATCGCTTTCCTTGTTTCAGTAAACTCAGTGGTTTGACTTTGTAGAGTGTGTGGATCATGAATGGCCCTCGTAGTTTCCTTCAGTGCTGTCGCCAAAAATTCACAATTAGTTGCTAATTTTTCCCTTATGGGGGAACCTGCATAGAGATCTGTTACCAACTGGTCTCTTCCCATCTTATCAGTGGGCTTGTGAAGAGAACTAAACATACTTTGCACATCATCTATTGTGTTGGGGGCTTGGCTCAAAGGTATTTTTGAGGCCTCTTTTCTTATCCCAAGCTGTTTTAATTTTCCAACGAGTTGTCCAATAATCCTCTGAGCTTTTTGGATCTTACTTTCTCCTGCTCCTGGGACCTTTTCACCGGATTTCTCTATCTTGGCTGATTGAGGCTTGATTGCTTTGGCAATCTTTTGTTTAGCGGAAGATAGTTTTTTCAGACCCCATTTGGCTGCTTGAGTCACTCGACTTTGCTTTTCTTCCTTTGGAAAGACTTGCCGTGCAAGTACTTCCACATTACGTATCTCTTGTTCTTTTCCCTTGAAAAGCTCTTTGAATTTTTCTACGTATCCTGGAAAGAAACTTATATCCTTAGGGATGACTGTATTGAGTGCGATTCCAAGTAGAGCAATCTTTTCCTTTTCAGGCCCCTTCGTTTTGTTATATACCTTTAAAGTGGCGTCAAAGGTCATTTTAGCCGCATATGGCTCGGTGAGTATGTTTTCCCTCTTTAATGCTTCGAGAGTTGCTTGGAGAGGGACTCCTTCCAGCATGTAGCTATCAATTGCGAACTGTACATCGGTTGTCTCGGTTTTTTTCAGCTCTACCTTCCACTCTTGAATCGGTAGTTCTCCCAATGGTTCTCCCATCTTTTTTCCCTCCTCTTCATTAATTTGTCTCTAAAAAGTTCCTGGGTTATAAAATAAGCTTTTTTTCTCTCGCTTTAGAATTCAGGTTCCTGACAAGGGCAAGTAAGTCGCCCCTTTTCAGATCCTACAAATTGAGTGCTCTCTTCTTACTCCTAAATATCAAATTTATATTTTAATGTCAACTTAGTTTATAAAATTATCTT
>PMZB01000143.1:0-2792 GCA_003170575.1 Chlamydiia bacterium
CAATGACTTACCGGCTAAAGCCGAGGGTTTATACCCGGTCCTGTGGAAATTAAATTTTTTCCACACACGAAAATTCTAAAGAATGAAAAATATGCAGGTCACTGGGTGTGGCGAAAAACAAGGAACGTAAGAGACCCAATGACCGGAAAAAAGAAAAAGCTCCTTCGGCCTGAACATGAACATATCTCCTCGATCAAACCAGAGCTCTGCATCATAGATCAGGAAACATGGGACCTTGCCCAGAAGAGATGGGAAGAAGTTGAAGGTGTCTGGCCAATGATAAAACACTACGGAGGGAGTGAGATTCGAACTCACGGTACGCTTGTAACGTACACACGCTTTCCAAGCGTGCTCCTTAAGCCGCTCGGACATCCCTCCAAAACGGCGGAATTGAAGAGTGTATCATGGATAGAGCGTTAGGCGCACGAAAAAATTGAGCTGATTCTGTATACTCGGGTTGAAGTGGAGGTAAAGAGTGCGCTTTGTTCTTCTTTTCCTTTTTTGCGTAACATCTGCATTATGGGCAGAAAGCTGCCCAAACATACTTGTCAGCATACCTGCGTATAGGCAAATTGTGCAGGAGATGGCGGGAGAGGGAGTGAGGGTGCAGTCGCTTATCCCGCCGGGCATCAGTTTTCATACGTATGAGCCACGTCCAAAAGATATTGAGGAGGCGTTTTCTTCAATTTTGTGGTTTTATATTGGGGACCCTTTTGAGGAAAAAATCGCAAGGGCGCTCACCTCGCACCAATCAACTATTTTCCGCGTTGATCTACGAAAGGGATTATCATTGATTAACAACTCATGCTGTCATGCTGGGGCAGATCCGCACATTTGGCTAGATCCGCGCATGATGAAANNAGAGGATATAGAGCGGCGCCTTGGGGTATTGATGGGAAAGGCTGATGCGCTTACGGAACAAGTGGATAGGCTTTTGAGGCCTATGAAAGGGAAAATTATTGTTGTTGCGCATGGAGCCTATGCGTATTTGTGCCGAGAATATGGATTCGAGCAAATATGTGTTGAAAAAGAAGGAAAAGAGCCGACACTTGGGTCGTTTACATCATTGATTCAGAAGGCGCAAGCGTTTCATGTAAAAACGATTTTCTCCATAAAGCAGAACCCAAAAATTGGTATAGAGCGTGTTGGTGATATTTTGGGGGCTAAGATTGTGGAGCTTGATCCATATACTGAAAACTACTTTGACAATATGTTAAGTACTGCAGAACACTTTTACGAGGCCATGCATGAAGAATCCGCTGATTGAAGTGCAGAACATAGTTTTTGGATACAATAAAGAAGCTGTTCTTAAAAATGTCTCCTTCAGTATCGGAGAAGGGCAATTTATCGGCATTATCGGGCCTAATGGCGGAGGAAAGTCAACACTGCTGAAGGTACTCTTAGGGCTTCTGAACCCTTGGAGCGGAACAGTCAAAGTTGATGGGAAGCCTCCACCAACGAATCTTATGGCCTATGTGCCTCAGGTCTTTGCTTCTGACAAAGCTTTTCCAATCACTGTCCTGGAAGTTGTGCTGGGAGGAAGGCTGCGCTACCTTTCTTCTTGGGGTATTTTTCAAAAAGAAGATATTGAGATTGCAACACAGGCGCTTACTCAGGTCGGACTTGGCTCTTTACAAAAACAATCCTTTGGCACTCTCTCCAGTGGGCAAGCTCAAAGGGTGTTGATTGCGCGCGCACTCTCTTCTCAACCAAAGATCTTGCTTCTGGATGAACCAACTTCCAGCACAGATCTAGAGGCAGAAAACGCTCTCTATGACATTATGGCACAACTGAAAAATAAGCTTACTATACTTATGGTGACCCATAATATTGCACGCATTCTGGATCATGTGGACCAGGTGCTTTGCGTCGAAGGAATTGTAACGAAAATACCCCTAGAAGATATCTGCGAGCACTTTTCTATTGGACTGTACCATGAACCTCCTGGCGGTGCGCATAAAAAGGGGAAAATATGACAGAATTACTAGCCCTTTTTTCCAACCCGATCTTCCTTTGGGCACTTCTTGGAGGCATTGCGGCAGCCTTAATTGGCGGCACTGTAGGTTCGCTTGTAGTTGTGCGCAGGATCACGTTTGTGAGCGGCAGCATCTCCCACGCACTTCTGGCTGGAGCAGGCCTTTTTTTATGGCTTGAACGCGTGTGGGGAATTCCCTATCTTACAACATTTCTGGGGGCTATTTTGGCCTCTGTTATCTCAGCACTTCTGATTGCGCGAGCAGGCAAATCCGTGTGGTTGCGAGAAGATGCAGTGATCGCAACAATCTGGGCAACCGGGATGGCTATTGGAATTCTCTTTATCGCAAAAACTCCAGGGTACACTACAGAGCTGAGCGCCCTTCTGATTGGCAACATCTTATGGATTACAAAGGGAGAGATCGCACTTCTTTTCTTGCTTGCCGTTTGCTGCCTTCTTTTTACTTTACGCAACTTTCAAAAGCTTAAGCTGTTTGCCTTTGACAGCGATGAAGCGAAACTGCAGGGAATAGCAACAGACACACTTTACAAGGAGCTATTAATTCTGGTAGCAATAGCTGTTGTAGCTCTCACACAGGTCGTAGGAATTGTGCTTGTGCTTACCATGTTAACTTTGCCGCAGCTTCTTGCCTCTTTATTCGCCAAAAGACTGTCGTCTATCATGATCTACGCAACACTTATCTCAATCTTAAGCACCTGTGTGGGGCTTATTTTAGCATTTATGTTGGATTGGCCGGCAGGCGCATCGATTACCCTGCTTTCGGCAGGTGCATACGTTATTGGATTGCTTGTACATC
>PMZB01000143.1:2846-5044 GCA_003170575.1 Chlamydiia bacterium
CGGAAAGAGAGGGATTCGAACCCTCGGTACCCTTCGCAGAGTACACGTCCTTAGCAGGGACGCGCTTTCGGCCACTCAGCCATCTTTCCAAAAATATGGAAAGAAGCGTAACGTACTCTTTAATTTGATCGCAAGAGTATACCTCTTCTTGTTCAAGAATCGGATTTCGCGCTTAGAAAAAGCCTCGGGATTCGATCGATCAAAAACTGGCCAATATTATAATATGGACACGTTTTTGATCGTCGAATCGCGAGAGCTTTCTTTTATGCACCAGACCCGATTCTTGAATAAGAAGAGGTCTAATAGGAGCTCATATGTTTAATAGTAGCTGCATTTCATTTACCAAGTTATTGAGCCGATATACCCCAGGAAGTTATCTGGTTGAAACAGATTATGGCTCTGAATTTCGGAATCAAAATCATTTTCTTCTTAAACTATCACATGGATTTTTCTGGAACTTTCATGTCAGACTAGAAGATAGCGCTCCACCACTCATTGCCAGAGCTAAACAGGCGCTTAAGAATAATGATCTGTTAACTGATGAATTGATAAGCATGGTAAAGGTTTTATACATTGCAACAAGAATCCTTTCCACTGCGTCTTCTTCTCGAAAAGACAGATTAATCACCGAATCTCAGCAAGCAGATGAGATTGCAGATCAAGCTTTAAATAAGCTTGCACAAGTGCTCCATCGATCTAAGCTCAGCATATGCCTCGAATTAGCAGAAACTCAGCCTGAAATGTGTGAAAAAGCATATCAGCTAGCAAAGGAAAATTCTCTCAGCGAGCTCTCCCCCAATCAACTTAATGTACTTGCCACCATCACATGGGAAAAGCAAGATTGGCCGTTTCTGTATCATCTCATTGATCTCGGAGGGGTGCCTTCAATTCCCTCCCAAGATGTACAACATATTTTGCTTATTGATTATCTTGATAAAGGTAATGATACGTGTCTTGCTACGCTGATCCGGGGCGGATTTGACTGCACGTTCGACTATGGAGAGCCTTTCATTCCATTTCCATTTACTTGTTTAAAACAAGGAATGAGTGAATCTATCAAAGCTATGATAGAAAAAAAAGTACCCCTCTCATTTATGAAAGATAAGGAGGGAAACACACTTCTTCATTATGCGTTCCTTTTAGGAAATGTTGCATTGATAAAAGCTCTTCTTAAGATCATGAATCCCACTCTCAAAAATGAACAAGCCCAGACCCCTCTTGCTTGCTTACTGGATCCTAAAGGCAACATTAGCCAATATTTGCAAATACCTGACGATAAAATGGAAGCATTTCTTCAAGATATTTTTTCCTTGAAGCACTGTAATAGACTCGAAGAATTTCGCACTGCTCTACAGAAGGTTCCTAAGAAAGATTGTCTGCTTAAATTCAATGATATTGAACTCGCCTTTTTGCTCGGTTCAGATGAACTAACGTCAATCTTGTTCCGTCATATTACCCGAAACCGATTTGAAACTGGGTGTGCAGAATTAGGAAAAACATACCTAAAAGCTGCTGCTGAATGCTTTTTCCTCTCCGCCTTCTCTTTTTCAGAAAAGCACTTCAAGACCGGATGTGAGATGGTGCCTTTATCCAAGAAAATAGATAAAGCTCATCCTGAGGACCTCCTTGAGATGGCAAAAGAGCTAGGAACCTTTTCTAGAAGCGAGAGAAACGAATTAAGAATATTTCTTGACAATGTCCGCAATCGCACGCGTATCAGCGCAACCCCTGAAGAGCCTGAGCTCCGTGAAGAGCTCTATAAAACAATTGAGACAAACATTAAAGCTATTGTTTTTGCGCTACGTCAAAAAAAAGATCCGCAACTTACTTCCTACACTTTGAAGGAATTTATCGATGGTGCAGAGTACTGTGGAGGACGATACTTTGCAGTTGCATGGCAACAAGCCCTACACGTATGCTGCGGGGCAAAGATTAACCCCCGATCAAATCTTGAACGCAGCTTAGCACAGTTTCGTTATCTATGTCTTGAAGATGCGGTGAGAATCTTAAACGACAATAATAACAACGTACATATCTACAATAGAGCAGTGCATGACCTCGGAGAAAGCCTCGGTATACCAAGATGCCCTGAGACAAAAGCATTCAAAGATTCTTTCTGTCTTGAAGGGTATAATATTGACGAAATTTTAAAATTATTTAACCGTACCTATACTCCTAACACGGTCATATTCGAGTGG
>PMZB01000069.1 GCA_003170575.1 Chlamydiia bacterium
AAATATGAGCTCTCATCTTTTGGGATCTGCTCCTCGCGAAAAAGGTACTTCAAAAACACCTTGCAAGCAACAATCTGTCGAGCAAGAGAAGCTGGCTTTTTCGCGTTTTGCGTCTGGATAAAAGCGATAATACTGTCTGCAGAAGGGGGCCAGGCCCTCCCCTGCTCTTTGGCATACGTATAGAGCTGATATAGATCCCGTTTATATGCAGCTTGTGTATGAACGGATAAGCCTTTTTCTGCTCCTAGATATTGAATAAACTCCTCTATCTCTCGATTATTTTTCTCCACTTGGCTTAGTCCTTGGTACAATTCCTTGCGCAGCCGAAAAATCATCCAGTAAGTCAAAAAGGCGCCGTCCTACGGGCGAAAGATGAGATTCTTCTTTGCGTTCACGCCGATATTTTTTTATTTGCAAAAGCTCGTCTGCCAAAACTTTTCCCAGTTGGACTCCTTCTTGATCAAAGGAGTTGATACCCCACAGAAAGCCTTGAAAGACTACCTTATGTTCATAAAGAGAAAGCAGGCTCCCCAGTGTACGCGGATCCAATTTTGTCCCAAGAATTATTGTAGAGGGGCGATTTCCCAGGAAAGATTTATTCGGATTCTCATGCATTTTCCCTGTTGCTAAGGCAATCGCCTGCGCAAACATGTTGCAGAGCAGCTTTTCTTGGGAATAGGTTTCTTGGAACAAAAAGTCTTTCTTGCATGAAGCCTCCTTAAACCCAATGAACTCTACGGGGACAACATCTGTGCCCTGGTGGAGGAGCTGGAAGAAGGAGTGCTGTGCATTTGTGCCAGGCTCCCCCCAAATGATAGGTCCTGTAGAATAGGGAACCCTTTCACCCATCCGATTTATTCCTTTTCCATTTGATTCCATGTCGCACTGTTGAAGATGCGCTGGAAATCTATGGAGAAATCGAGAATACGGAATGATGGCGGTTGTAGGGTATTTCAAGAAGTTTCTATTCCACACGCCCAAAAGAGCAAGCAAAAGCGGAAGGTTATCCCTCATATCTCCTGTGATGCTCAACCGATCCATCTGATTTGCCCCGTCAAGTAGCTCAAAAAAGCAATTCACCCCAGCCAAAAATGAAATCAGTATGCCGCCTACAACAGAAGTTGAAGAAAATCGCCCTCCCACAAAATCAAACATATGGAAAATCGCTCTATATTTTGTTGGATCGTCCATAGGCGTTTTAGGAGCTGTTACAGCAACAAAATGCTCTCGGGGATTGAGCCCTGCTTTTTCAAAATAAGCTCTTGCCCATGCTTCATTAGTCGACGTCTCAAGCGTAGTGCCAGATTTTGAGATGACCGCTACAAGCGTCTTTTTACAATCTAATCCCTTAAGAGCCTCATGGATATCATCAGGATCCACATTGGCCACATACCGCACCGATCGATTGGGTAAGTGATAGGGAACAAGCGCTTCTGCAAGGGCATGGGGGCCAAGTTGAGATCCGCCAATTCCTATAAAAAGGATCGTCTCAAACTGCGAGGGAAGTGTCTCGAAAAATGTCCTGAGTTTTTGAAGCTCTGCTTCTACAAGTACCTTTGCAGAGACGTCACTTACTAACCCCAGCTGAAACACATCCCGCAACGCAGGATGCAACACTGCCCGGCACTCGCTTTCATAGCCTTCAATGAAATTGATAGGACGGCCCGCATAGAGAGCGTGCATCTGCTCTACAACTCTCCGTTCATCTGCAAGGGCCTGAAGCTCCCCTAAAATCTCCTGATTTACCCGTTCAAATCCATACAAAAGAAGAAGATTTGCTCCTTGGGAAAAAAGAGAAGCTATTCTTTCCTGAGTTAAAAATCCCGCACGGCTAAGGTCTGGCGCTTGCGTTGCAAGCTCTTTTAACCTTGCGTAACTTTTTGTCTTTTCAAAAGACGGAGGATTCAGAAAAGGATCTTTCCATGGTTCATGGTACCCATTAGGCATAGTGCTTTCCCCCAATTTATTTTTGGACAGTTAATAGGATGCGTATCCGTGCCCGGATTTTTGTTTATGTTCCTTTTCTGTATACTATGTCATTTCCAAAGTGCGAGCAAGACAGAATTTATGGTCCGTCCAAAAGATTTACACTCCCCTACTCGTTCAGTTGCCTCCCCCGTTATTATTCAAGACAGAGTTTGGTACTTACCCTCTCGAGCAGACGCCTCGCTTTTCCGGTTTCCTGGGTGGGTAAGCGCAGAGCTCTTCGAGAAAGAGGCCCCAATCATGGTTGAATACTGTAGCGGCAATGGCACATGGATTGCTGAAAAAGCAGTGCAAAACCCGCATCTCAACTGGCTCGCCGTAGAAATAAGGTTCGATCGAACTCGAAAAATCTGGTCAAAAATAAAGAATTTAAATCTTAAAAACCTTGTTGTAGCATGCGCTGAGGGTCTTTCTCTTTCAAAGAACTTTTTTCCCCCTTCTTCCATTCATCAAATTTTTGTGAACTTTCCTGACCCATGGCCAAAAAGACGGCATGCAAAGCACAGAATTATCTCTCCGCTTTTTTTTTC
>PMZB01000256.1 GCA_003170575.1 Chlamydiia bacterium
AAAGAAAGTGAATTTTATACATAGGTCAAATAGAGAGGACACGATCGCAGCGCTTGCTACGCCGCCGGGAATTGGTGGAATAGCTATTGTTCGGGTCTCCGGGAAAGATGCGCTACAGCGAGTTGGAGTGCTTGTGAAGGGGGGATTAGACCAGGAGTCCCATACGGTTTCATTGCGCACTATCCGGTTTGCGGAGGTGAGTGATAAAGCGCTCATTATAGTAATGAAGGCGCCTCGCTCATTTACCGGCGAAGATGTGGTGGAAATTCACTGCCATGGGGGACATCTTGTTGCGAAAAATATTTTGCTTGAATTAGGGAAAAATGGGGTTCGCCCGGCAGAGCCTGGAGAGTTTTCTCTCCGTGCCTTTTTAAATGGGAAGATTGATTTAGCGCAGGCTGAAGCCATTCAAGACCTCGTGGGAGCAAAGAATGAAGAAGCGCTGAAAGTGGCTGGAGATCAGCTGGAGGGCAAGTTATCAAGACAGGTAAAAGGATTTCAAGAGCGAGCCACAGAGCTTGCTGCTATATTTGAGGCATGGGTTGATTTTCCTGAAGATGATTTAGGCTTCATCTCTTTTGATGAGGCGCTTCATAAGCTTATGGCTCTGCAAATAGATATCGGGCATCTTTTAGACTCTTTTCACACGGGGAAAATTTTGCATGATGGAATCTCGCTTTGCATTGTAGGGGCGCCAAATGTTGGCAAGTCTTCGCTTATGAATGCCCTTTTGGGTAAAGGAAGAGCCATTGTTTCTTCGATTGCCGGAACAACACGGGATATTGTGGAAGACGATCTTCGCCTTAAAAGAGTGCACTGCAAGCTGATTGACACGGCAGGAATTAGAGAATCAGGGGATGAGATCGAACAAGAAGGAGTGCGTAGATCCTGGGAAGCTATGGGTAAAGCTGATGTTATTTTGGCAGTGCTTGATGCAAGCAGAGGCGATGATGAAGAGATGCATAAGCCATTGAAGAGTGTTCCCAAAGAAAAAGGAATTCTTATCTGGAATAAGATCGATATTGCGAAAAAAGAGCCCTTACCCTCTTTTGGATATGCCCACGTGGCGACTGTCTCCTCAACCACATTTCAGGGCATTGAAGAACTTACAAATACAATTGAAGAGCTTGTATTGGGAGGATCTTTTTCCCAAAAAAGCGAAATCATGATCACAAATGTGCGTCATAAGGCGGCCTTGGAAAGAGCCTTTAATGCACTTCAGAAGGTTATTTCAGGAATTGAATCCTCATTATCGCCGGAATTTGTTGCCATCGAAATGCGCGAGGCTCTGTTATCATTGGGAGAAATTATCGGAACAAATATTACTGAAGATATCCTGAACGCCATTTTTTCAAAGTTCTGCATAGGAAAGTAGCTTATGAAAAAAGACCTGTGTCAAGGGATTCAAAAGCTCCTCGACAAATATGAGCCAGAGCCAAAGCCGCCACTAAAGTTTACAAACACCTTTACCTTGCTCATAGCAGTGCTTTTATCCGCACAGTGTACAGACGAGCGTGTGAATAAGGTCACAAAGATTCTGTTCAAACGGGCAGATTCGCCTGAGAAAATGATGAGTCTTTCTGTTGAAGAGATTCAGGAAATCATTCGCTCATGCGGGCTTTCATTACGAAAAGCTACAGCTATTAAACAGCTCTCTGAAATACTTGTAAGAAGATATAAGGGCCAAGTTCCAAAAACCTTAAAAGCCCTTGAAAGCCTTCCAGGAGTCGGCCACAAGACAGCCTCTGTTATTTTAACTCAAGCATTTAACAAGCCTGCGTTTCCAGTTGATACCCATATCTTTAGAGTTGCGCGAAGATGGGGTCTTTCAGAGAAAAAGACAAGGGCGGGGGTTGAAAAAGATCTCAAAAGGCTTTTCCCGAAAAAAGATTGGGCCCGTCTTCATCTGCAAATCATTCTCTATGCACGAAAATATTGTCCCGCCAAAAAACACGACCCTAAAGCCTGCCCAATCTGCCTTTCAGTCTCTTAGGGCCTCGTAGGCTCAGCCCGGCCAAAAGGGACATAATGGCGAAAAGAGCCATGCGCTGCCTGTTCCAGAATATGCGAAAGAGCCTGGGGAATGCTTTCCAGGATAGAAGAAGCAGTTGTCGAATAACTTGTTCGCTGCTTTGCGGAGAACTCTCCAGCAAGTCCATGAGCCCATGAAGCAAGAATACAAGCAGAAATGGGTTGGATCTTTTGCGCTAAAAACCCTGCCATCATTCCGCTCAAAACATCTCCAGAGCCAGCTGTGGCCATACCTGGATCTCCTCGAGGCATGATGAGAACAGGAGAGCCGCTTGAGAAAATAAAGGTTGGCGCCCCCTTAAGAGCCAGTATGCAACCAGTAGTTGCCACAAAGGAACGAATGTTCCGTATGAGCTCTTCATCCACCTGAGTGATCTCTTTTTGAAAGAGCCTGCTTGCTTCTCCAAGGTGGGGAGTGAGGATTTTGCCTTTCAAGTCCTGGAGAGGCTTTGTAGAGAGCCAAAAAAGAGCATCTGCATCAACCACCGTTGGAATAAGAAAGGCAGACCAAAATCTATCCAGAAAAGAAAGCGTTTTAGGAGTACGCCCCAAGCCTGGGCCAATAAATGCACTATCTGCATGGGAGAAAAATGGAAGGCACTCTTCTACATCTTCAAAGAATGATTTTACTGTTTCTCTAGGAAGAAGTCCTTCAAGCGAGGAAGACTCTTTTGGCAACAGAGCGCGCACATACCCTGCGCCAACTTTATATGCTGCCTCACATGCAAGCGAAGCTGCTCCCATCATGCCAGGAGAACCTGCAATTGCTAAAACACTTCCAGCCTGATATTTATTTTGAGTTCTCCTTCTTCTGGGAATCAAGTGCAAGATGTCCTCCTCCTCAAGCAAACACAAATCTGACTTAGGAGATTCAAGAGGAAGGGGAATATCATGCACACATCCTGTATGCTCCCACCCTTTTCCCAAAAAGCAGCCGCTTTTTGGAAGATGGCATGAAACAGTGTAATCAGCAAAAATTGCCTCGCCAGGAACTTCTCCGGTAGTCGGATCCACACCAGAAGGAAGATCTATGGAAACAATCAGCCCGTGCTGTGCATTAGCCCACAAAATGGCTTTTGAAGATGCCTCGTCCGGTGATCCCTTGAACCCAGCGCCATAAATGCCATCAACGATGAGCGAAAACTTCCCTGCCTGTGGAATATCGGGGAAAGAGATGACCCTGCCGCCACGTGCTGTATATGCCCGCACTCTTTTTTCTAAGATAGAGCCCGGGGCTGGGGGAAAAAGCTGCCAGGCACATGTAGGAATATCTTTCTCCAAAAGATGAAGAAGAGCTGTGTACCCATCGGCTCCATTATTTCCTTTGCCTGAAATGAGCAGCACAGGCTCTCCATGGATGCCCTTCGGAACAAGAGTTGCCAAAAAGGTTGCTAGCTCATCCCCGACAATATCCATAAGCACTTCTGCAGTCATTCTGCCGAAAAAGGCTTTTTCCTCTAATAAGCGCATGGTAGCGCTATCTACAACTGGTTTCATACATTTAAAATCTCTCTTGTTTGATATACCTGCGCATAAGCCGGCTTACAGCGCGTGCTGGAGTAAGCTTTCCTTCGAGGATATCGCAGATTGCTTTGGTAATCGGCATCAGGATCCTGAAACGTGAAGCAAGCTCCTTTGCAGCAATGCATGTATATGCTCCTTCTACTACCATCCCTATCTCTTTTTCTGCCTCAACTTTCGTACGTCCAGAGCTAAGTAACTGTCCAAACCGGAAATTTCTGCTCATAGAAGAGGAACATGTAAGATAAAGATCCCCCAAGCCTGAAAGGCCATAGAGTGTCTGAGCTTGGCACCCATCTGCAACTGTAAGCTTTACCATCTCGTGCAATCCACGCGTAACAAGCGAAGCCCGTGCCCCCATCCCTAACCCAAGTCCATCAGCAATACCACAAGCAATAGAGATGATGTTTTTCAGGGCTCCTCCATATGCCACGCCTCTAATATCAAAATTTGGATACACGCGAAATGACGCTGTAGAAAAGGCTTGTACTACCATGTCACATGGCGCTTGTTCCCATGTACCGCACACAATAGTAGTGGGCAGCCCTTTTGCTACTTCAGCAGCAAAACTCGGCCCAGAAAGTATTGTAAGCTGTGATTTTTGCTTGCACACTTCCAAAAAAATATCAGGCAATATAAGGTTCGTTTTTTGTTCTATCCCTTTTGAGGTCAGCACAAAGGGTACAGAAAGAGCTCCTGGAATATTTTGAATTTTCGCAAGAACTGGGCGTATGCCTTTTGTGGTTACAGCCTCTACGATCATCTCTGTTGAAGAACAGGCTTCCTCAATCGTCGGTACAATCCTTAAGGCCAAGCCCTTGCACGAAAGGTGAAGATGGGGGTGATCTCCTCCTTTTGCAAGCAGGTTGCGCAAATCTTTCTCCATAGTCCATGCGGTAACCTCATGACCATTAGATGCAAGATGGCGCGCCAAACAAAAGCCCCACATTCCTAAGCCAAGTACTGTTATCCTCATTGCAACACTACCTCTCTGAATGAAGAATTTTTTGATATATCATAACAATTTATACTATACACCAATACCTCCTTCACTTCATACTTATACCTCTTGATAG
>PMZB01000313.1 GCA_003170575.1 Chlamydiia bacterium
TGACCTTGCAAATGCCTTCTAGAGGTGATTTAGCTAAATTGAATAATTTAGCACTTAAGTTGTTACTCATTAATAGAGATTGTGAACTACATGGCATTGGACTTGAAAAAATAGCCGAGAAGATTGGTATTGGAAGTTATAAAAGTATGTCAGACAAATTAGACGCGGTCGCTAGATTATATTCATCTACTTCATCTGCACTCGCAACTGAATATGCAAAGATACGAGCGGAGGTTCCTAGACCTGCAGATCCCTTGTTGGATACAATTATCGCTACGGACTCTCAAATAGCAGCAAATGCCATGACAGGAAAAGTAATTGAAAACGCGAGAGTTCTACAAAGCGGAGGAGCGCAGCCTCAAAATGTGACAATTCAAAGGGTAGGGGCGGTTACTGAACAGCATGAAGTTTGGACGGATGCGCCTGACACGAGACATTTTGGTATGGATCATGCAGATTGGAAACTTCCTCGTCTAGCAGAGAATCTTGATCCTGCGAAAGGAACTCAAGGGTTAGAATGGATGACCTCAGCTTTGAAGCTTAAAACATGTGCTAGCGTATTAAAAAATACAGATCCGACGTTTTGTGGGCAAAAAGGGATGTTGGTGTATCTTGCTCCCAAAAGTCCGGAGGCGGTCATTGCTATAGAGCCGCATGATGCTTCTTCACCATCAGAGATTTGGGATTTTTCAAAACCACTTTATGGAGTTGCGTTGTGTACAGTTCATGAGTATCTTATGGATCAAAAGAAATTTCGCGTAACATTCGATTTTGCTACCCAAATAAAATCTAGCATAGAAACAGAATTAGAAGGAAAATATAAAACTGATCCACGTTACAAAATTGTTAGAGATCTTTTGGATAGAAAATTTCCCACATCATTTGAGAAAAAATATTATGAACAAGTTCAGCCTACGAATCTCGAATTAGAGTTAGGGGGAATTGTAGAAATGTTAAAGCAGCTTCCTGAGCTTGCATCTGATGTTGGCTGTACATTTATCGCGATTAGACGTTTACAATCAAAAGTAGAAGCATATTTAGCCAAACCGGAAGTTAATGAAAGAGGGGTGCAAAGACTGCAGACAACGGAGTGGCAAGTGGACCCGGAAGATAAAACGCACATTTTAGCAGCTAGGCAAAGGACAAAGGGAGCAACAATCGCTGCAATCTCTACCGCCCTTACAAAAACAAGTAATATTTTCGTGGGTGATTATGCAGTTGTTGGGGATACTATCGATGAGAAGAGTGCTCTCGCTTTTGCTACAGGAGCAACTACAAAGGAGCTCTTTTTTAGGAATATTTTTCGAAATACAATACAGTCTTATACCCTGACACAAGCGATTGAAATTTTTGAAAAAATCGTTCGCGATCCTGATCGTGCAAGATTGGCTAAAGAGATGAAAAGAGAAAGCAAAGCGGTAGCAATGCAAACAGGGCAAATGCCGCCAGGAAAAAAAGCATCTCGGCTGCCAACACAAGCGAACATTGACTTGTTGAAAAAAATGTCTGCTCAAGAAATAAAAGATGTAGGGGAAAAATGTGTTACATTAGCCAACGAGCTCAAGGAGTTGAAGCAACTTGCGAAATATTCTTATACGGAAATCCAGCTTTATTCAAGTGAATGTTTGATTTGTGGGATTGGTGTAAAGCAACAGATTCTAGACCAATTAAAGGCATTAGGTGTACAGCATTTTGAGGACGAACTTAAAGTAAAAGAGGCAGCCTATCAACAAGCGAACCAGGCCTACCAGAAGGAACTTCAAGCCCGTGGTGGTAATGATAAGGATCCAGCCCTTGTACCATTCACGAATGCCCTAAATACAGCAAAAGATGAAAGGGATGAAATAAGCGGCATCGTCAATACGCATAAAATCATGATGCATGCTCAAGTGCTTGGGATACCCTGTTACATACATAAAGGATAGCAATTTCATAATACATGTAGCTCAGGGGGTGGGTGAGGTGGTAATTGATATGTGATGCCGTTGCTTCCCCCAACGTCAAAAAATTGTAGATTATTCGCTTGAGAACAATCAATTTTTCCTTCGTACGAAAAGCAATTTCTAAGATTAAGAAAAGTAAGCTTTGTTAACCGTGAAAAGTCAATTCCTCCGGGAATTGATTCGCAGTACGTCAAATCAATGTGTTCCAATTCTGTGTACTGTTGAATAGGACTAAGATCTCCTGTAAATTTGCAAGCTCCTTCAAGATTGAGGATACGCAATGGGCAATATGCTGGGAGCAAAAGCTTTTGTTCCCATTTGTCACATCCAATAATTTCCAAAGTTTCTAGTTCAGCGCTTTTTGATACATCAACTGTCTGGTTAAATTGTTCAAGAAAGACTATGCGTATTTCCTTTAGCTTTGGTGCATCTTGAGGAAGGAGGATAATGCCCTTAAAGTGCTCGAGATGCTCCAAATCAATGGATGTTAAACGGCTACAATTTGAAAGATCCAGTGTATCAGCCGTGTATTCTGTGTTTTCAATAGTCAACCTTGCTAAGTTTGTAAAGCTGTTGAAATTAAAGAGAACGTGTTCATTTATCCTGCAGAAATTTATTTTTATTTCTTCTACCTGCTTGGGGATCGCATCAAACTGTTCTGGAGATATGTCATTTTCAAAGAATTCGATTTTTTTTGCCTGGACGCATTGAGAGAGAAAGAGTGTTAAGGGGAGAAAGGGCTCAATTCTTTTGTAATCTACCAAATGGATGGAAGTCAGATACGGCGCGAGCTTAAGAAGCTTCTCCCTGTCTGGGGGCCAATAGACATCAGCAACAGAAGGGATTTTCCAACGACTTACCCACTGGCCAAATCCCTCCAATACAGAGTCGTCGCACCCTAAAGATTGTACCTGTTCAACAAAAGCCTTACATAGATCTACCTCTTGGATAGTTCCTGGTTTGTTTAACGATGACAATAGTCTTAGACTTAACTGATTGATTGTTTGATCCAATTCCCTTTGCACTTGGGAGCTGGGTGTGCCTTTTAGTTCGCTCAGTCTTTTGATTCTCTCTACACATTCGTTTGCATATTGCTGTGGTTGCGAGCTAAGAGTGTTCGCTTTGCTCATTTTTGAAAAAATATCTTTATATCTATCTACTTGTTGTGGTTCAAAATTTAACTGGCTCAATGTTGTTGAAATTTGGTTTATCAAGCTGTCTATTGGTGACATGATACACTCTCCCCGTTCTTCAAGTTGCTCTTATGGTTTTTGTATTAAATAATAGAATAATTGTCAATTTTTTACTTCCATAATTTGAAGACATTTACCAAAAGGGAGTCGCCTTTAAGTAATATTCAGAACTGTAAGTTTTTCTTTTGCTCATCTTTTTTCTTGTCAAAGTCTATTCGTGCACCGATTTTTGGAACGAACACTCCTTCGCGCAGCAGTGTAGCAAGTTCTTTGTAGGAAAAGTCTTCTTCTGTCTCACGGACGACGTGTGCTTGAAAGCTGCACAGCTCTTCCAGAATCCGTTGTTCATAAGGACGAAGTTTTTTAAGGTATTTTTTGGTTTCTTCAGTTCCGACGTGTTTGAGAGCTTTGAGAATACGCTTAATGCTTTTTTTTGTATCATCTGCATGGAGATTGCCGAGCTTGAATGTGGAAGTATGCATGAGTATTGTCTTATTTTGCTCGCAAGCTGCCAAGAAAGCTTTTTTATTCTTAGCGCTACCCTCAAGTGCTTTTTTCAAAAAAAGCTCTGTATGCATCCACAAGCTGTCAGCCGATGATTGATGCGTGCTTTCCATGTCGGAGCGCATCTCATCAGGGCCTCCAGGTTGATACATCCATCGAATATCGAATCCTTCCCGCAGAGCCTTGAGGTGTGCTTCGTTGAGGCGCGCTGTATCTCCAGCATAATAGATATCTCCTCCTCCAGATGCCCCACTGATCACGTGCCCGACAAAATAGGAGCCTGCCCCACGAATTCCTTGTCCAGCCCAGTGATGGGAGGGGACAGCAGTGATAGAGATTTGGTACTTTTCATCACCTGCGCTGAGTGTAATATTTGCTTTATCCCACCATTTCTGTTCATGGACATTTTTGAATCCAAGAGATGTAAAAAGGTTGCCATCACCTTCTGGCACAACCATTGTAGGCTGCATGATGAGGAGCTTTTTGATCGTTGCTCCACTATAGTGATCCAGATGGTTATGA
This sequence comes from Chlamydiia bacterium, assembly GCA_003170575.1. GTDB lineage: Bacteria > Chlamydiota > Chlamydiia > Chlamydiales > FEN-1388 > FEN-1388. Next base: position 4,163 of record PMZB01000313.1, read on the forward strand.
GAGAGGAGCATGACATGAACTGCTGGGAGTTCTTCTATTTTTCTTCCGGGCTGTGTTCTCCTTGGATACAGAAGAGCATTCAGACTTCCTTCAACAGGATCTGTGAGAACATTGATTGTTTTTATCTTGGTTGCGTCTTTTTGTTCTTGAACAGGAATGCTTATAAAGCATGTGGAGTGCCCTACCCAGTAGGAGGACGGGCTTGTTTGCTCAGCAGGAAGAGGCGCATTTGTGGTACGAATATCCGCTTCAGTAACTCCTTCTCTAAAGTAGCG
>PMZB01000096.1 GCA_003170575.1 Chlamydiia bacterium
ACACGGGACAAGAAAATTTCTGGATATTCACAAAAACACTCTCTATTCATTCTTCTATTTTTAAAATAATACATTATAATAATTAATTTCTACAACAACAATGAAAAACACCATGACGGGAGTCTTTTATTTTGTTTCCATAGTTCCCCCTTCCTCCATAATCTTTCTCTTGGATATTATGTCCCCCCTCATTCCCAAGGAGATAACATGAGCGAACAGTACAAGACCTTTATCCTCCAGCGAAAAAGAAAGATTCCAGAGCTTCCGTGCGAGTTACGAGAATGCATCCATGAACCATCAGTGGCAAAAATTATTCACCTGGCAACTGATGATCCTGAAAATCTTTTCTGCCTTGCTTTTAAAACTCTCCCCTACTCCTCAAATGGTATAGCGCATGTGCTGGAACACTTGGTTCTGTGCGGGTCAAAGAAATTCCCTGTAAAAGATCCTTTCTTTTCCATGTCACGAAGGAGCATGAACACCTTCATGAATGCGTTTACTGGGACAGACTTTACGTGTTATCCAGCAGCGAGCCAGATAGAAAAAGATTTTTATAATTTGCTTGAAGTGTACATTGATGCTGTGTTTTTTCCAAAAATAAACCACTTAAGCTTCCTCCAAGAGGCACATAGGTTAGAAATAGCAGAAGACGGAACACTTCTCATCAATGGTGTTGTCTATAATGAAATGAAAGGCGCCATGGGAAACCCTTTGCGCAGGCTTCTCACCGAGGTTGCAAAACAAGTTTTTCCCGACTCCTCCTACGGGTTTAATTCAGGAGGAGACCCAACTGAGATTAGGACTCTCAGCCTTAAAGAAGTCTCTTCCTTTCATAAAACCTATTACCATCCAAGCCAATGCTTATTCTTCTTCTATGGCAACATCCCTCTCAAAAACCATCTTGATTTTTTGGATGAAAAAATCCTTTCCACAGCTAAAGCATCGCAGCCCCTTCCTTCTCTTACTCTTCAGCCTCGCTTTCTTAAACCAAAGAAAAGTAAGATTGAATACCCAGTTTCCCAAGATGAAGCAGAAAGATCTTCGTCTTTTGCAGCCTTTAGCTGGCTCACGACAAAATTATCCGACCAACTTGAATGTCTTGCACTTTCGCTTCTTGACAGCATGCTTCTGGGTACTGATGCTTCTCCTCTCAAATATGACCTTTTGCAGACAAGAAAATGCAAACAGGTTTCAAGCTCCTGCGACACAGAAATGTTTGAAGTGCCCTTTAGCGTCATTTTAAGCGGGTGTCATGAAGAAGATATTGCCATTCTCAAACAAACTCTTTTTTCTACTCTCTTGCGCATAGAAAAAGAAGGGCTGCCTGAAAAGAATGTGGAAACAGCTCTACATGAGCTTGAACTTGCAAAGTCAGAGATTACAGATGCATTTGGACTGACTCTTTTCTGGCGTTCTATGCCCGAAATCCAACATGGGCTTGACCCAATGAAAAGCCTTGGGATACATGCCCTTTTTAACGAACTCCGAGCCGCACTTGCCGCCACCCCAAACTACTTTTCCTTGCTTTTGCGAAAATATTTCATTGACAATCCCCACTTTGTTGAAATAACCATGACGCCTTCCACAACCAAAGAGGAAGAAGAAGTTGCAGAAGAAAAAGGATGCTTAAAGAGCAAGGAGGAGCTCCTTTCTCCCAAAGACAAAGAAGAAATTGTTTCTCAGACAGATGCTCTTAAAAAACTTCAGGACGAGACGCAAGATCTTTCTTGCCTTCCCATGCTTCATCTTCCTGAAGTGCCTCGCCCCTGTAGAAAGATTGCGTTGCATCAAGAGAAAATAGGATCAGTCGAACTTTTTTCTCACACTCCATTCACAAACGATGTGTGCTACACCTCCCTCATTACTCCTTTACCCAATATTGAAAAGGAAGATTTATGGCTGCTCCGCCTTTTTTCCCTTGTTTACACTCAACTTGGATGCGGCAACAAATCTTATCGAGAAACGCTTGATTACCTTCAGGCATATACTGGAGGGGTTTATGCAAGTGTTAGCCTAACCCCCCAAGCCGCCAACCCCCACGAGATTATCCCCTCTTGGGTTATGAGGGGAAAAGCCTTAAGCAGAAATCTGGAAAAGCTTTTTTCCATATTTTCAGACTTTATTCTCTCTCCCCGCCTTGATGAGCGAAAAAGGGTCCGAGAAATAATTGAGAAGCAGCACATAGATCTTCACAATGCCTTGCAAGCCATGGCTCTTGATTATGCTATGAGTAAAGCAGTAGCACCACTCACTCCTGCTCAGGCTGTGCTGGAAGAGCTATATGGCCTTTCTTATTACAAAAACCTTAAAGAACTTATTTCCTCTTATGCTACACAGGAAAAATGGCTTTTTGAAAAACTTGGCGAGATCAGCTCAAAAGTTTTACACACAAGTGAAATGCAGGCAGTCTTCTGCGGAAGTCCAGAAGACTTGCTGCAACTTAAAGAATCTAACCTCTTTGGCCTTGCAGAGCTAACAGAAAAGCCCTTCAAGAGATGGTCTTCCCCAGAAATCCTTCCAAGAAAGGAGGACCTTGTTTACTTTCTCCCCTCAAAAGTCTCTTTCACAGCTCTTGCTCTTTCAACTGTTCCTTATGCCCATCCTGATGCCCCCAAACTATGTCTTCTTTCAGCACTCATGAATAATACCTACCTTCATAAGCGCCTCAGGGAACAAGGCGGCGCCTATGGCGGAGGAGCCTCGGCCCAAACTACCTCAGGCACTTTTTCCTTCTACAGCTACAGAGATCCAAATCTTTTCTCCACACTTCAAGCCTATGAAGCCTCTCTTCGGTGGATTGAACAGGGAACTTTTACTGAGGAAAATCTAGAAGAAGCAAAATTAAGTATACTCCAGGATTTAGATTCCCCAATCGCCCCAGGGAGTCGTGCAGAGGTGGCATACTTTTGGCGGCTGCAAGGAAAAACAGAAAGTATGCGCCAGCGATTTAAAGATCTTGTGCGTGAAACAACAAAGCAAGAACTGCAAGCTCTTATACCACTTTATTTCCAAGGCGGAGTACAAGATAAGCCTTTTGTCGCTTTCACCAGCAGAGAACTAGCTGTGAAAGACATTCCTCTTTTTGCGAAAATTGGCCGTAAAATTATTAAAAAACAGGTGTAAGAAATTGATTCTCTCTTGTACAAGAAAGTAAACGTTGTACAGGAGAGTTTTCGATGAGTCTATCAAGATTTCTTCTACTTGGCGTTACTTCTTTTCTTCTCACAGCACAGCTCTTACTTGGCGCACCTGTAATAACTCAGGTAAGTCCAAACCGAGGCCCTGCAGCAGGTGAAACGAGTGTTACTATTACGGGAAGCGGATTTACAGGAGTGACGCAAGTAAACTTTGGACCAACTACAGCAACGTTCACCTTTAATTCTGACACTGAAATAACTGCGAGTGCACCAAAGTCAGTGCCAGGCACTGTGCATATATCCGTCACTGTTGGTTCAGAAACTTCCCCCACAACGCCTGCGGACAGATATACATATCAGGGTAATTGGTTTGCTTATGTAACAGGCAATGGAGCAACTCCTGAAGCATGGTATATTGACCTCTCTGATAAGAGCACAGGAAATTTCTCACTGTTGCAACAAAATACACCCTATGGAATTGCAATCACGCCGGATGGCCGTACAGCATATGTTGGGAATGAGGGCTCCTCCACACCAGTTACAACGCCAGTTAATGCTATCGATCTTGTCAATAACATCCCAACAGCTATTGAGTGTACAGGGCATCAAAACAGTAAATTTTTGGCAATTTCACCTGACGGATCAACGGTTTTCCTTACATTTATGAATGAAAATACTGCAGGAAATGTTGATGTAGCTTCTAACACATATTTGGGAGACCTTTTTACTACCCAATCAGGTCCTGCAGGCATCGCTATGACTCCTGACGGAACGAAAATCTATGTCGCAAATGCGAGCACTCAAACTGTTACCGTTTATACTGTTGGAGGCGGGACAAAGACAATTGCATTATCAAACTTTGCCGCAGCTCCGGAGTCGATTGCGATTACTCCAGATGGGAATGAAGTATATGTAACAACCTGTGCTACTGCTACGGGTAATGGTTATGTAGAAGTTATAAGTACCGCTTCTGATACTGTGATAGCAGATATCCTTCTCCCTTCTGTACCTATCTCTATTGCGATCACTCCTGATGGAAAATTTGCTTATGTCACAACTTTAAATTCTGAAAATATATACCAAATTAACACTTCAACAAAGAAT
>PMZB01000241.1 GCA_003170575.1 Chlamydiia bacterium
ACGCCATACCTATCATATTTACTTATAAGTACTATAAAGCTTATTAATTTTTCTTATACCACAATCTTCAGATATAATTCATTTGTTTTAAAAAATTAAATAAAGGTATTTTATATGACCAGCGTAACTCTCGACGGATTTCGTTCCGTTTGTACTGACCCAGTATCAGACAAGAAAAACTCGGTAGAACCTCATCAGGGCTCCTTTTTTGAACGCATCGCCCATGCGACAGAAAACAAAAGAGTTTCTCTCATAGGTCGTGCCCTTCGGTTGATTGACCGAGCCGACACCTATCTTGATACACACATTCCCGCCCTTCCTCACCAAAAGGCAATCGATCGACTGTCCGCGGTTATCGAGAAGCGATTCTCATTTCTGAATGCTTGCACTGCTTGGGTGTATAAAGATAGCGATGGTGTATGGTATAGACAGCTGGCAACCTGTCTCGCCAAACTTCCTCTTCGTTCAGCCCTCAATATTGTGCGGATGTTGTACGCCATTGTCAGGGAAATCCTCTATTTCGCTGTCCACCCTCTCCATTCAGTACTGCGCCTTGCCAAACTATGCATTAACTTGTTGGACGCCCTGACAACTCCAGAGACCTGGGCCCATATAGGCGCAGGAATGGTAGCAAGTAGTTGCGGCTATAGTCTTGTGACAGCAACTCCATTTCCATTGATTGGAGCTGTTATCGGTGGCGCACTCCTCATTGGAGGGATATCGATCGGCGTTTTAAAACAAGCGCTTCTTGCTGAGACAGGCAAGAAATGGCAAGCGGTGGGCGGGTTCCTCTCTTTGCAGAATCGGAAAATCCCCGAAGCTGCTCTCACAGGGTTCTTGATGGGGCTGATCGTCGGCGGGATCCAGCGACTGGCGCAAACACACAGTAAGGAGATCCTGTTCACGCCGGACACCGCAAAGGAATTTGTGGAAAACTTCGTGAAGAAAAACAACCTTCCTTATCCCTCGATCGTAAGGTTAGAGAATGGTGGAAAGGAAATATTTGTTGATTGGGGTTCTCTTGACACCCATTGTTTGCTCAACGGCAATCCCTTGTCCTCCTACTGTCCCATTCCATATTCAAATCATTTGACTGTAGACCACATGTGGCTCCACTTAACCCCCTCTCGTGCCTCGGGATTGATTTGCTGGAAGCACACATATGGGGCGTCGTGGGATTTTGAGCGTGTTTTTTCGTTCCCTCATTTCAACTTAGGCGTCGTTTAGAAAAATATAAGGAACTTCTACTTGTGTCGTATCAGGAGAGCCGAGTTCAGCATCACTGAGAAACAGCCCGCCTCCTGGAAAATCACGGCCAATGCAGGAATAAAAATACCCATTGCCGAGAGTGTAATCCCTATGACATTGTACGCCATAGAAAATATAATATTACCCTTGATGGTACGAAGAGTCCGTTTTCCAAGTTTTAGGGTCGCAATGACCTTCTGAAGATCATTTGTTTTCAATATGATATCAGCCGAACCAATCGATACATCTGTACCTGATCCCATAACTATCGCGAGATTGGCAGCCGATAGAGCGGGAGCATCATTTATCCCGTCACCAACCATCGCAACGGTATACTTCTTTTTCAGCTCCTCTATGACACGCACTTTGTCCTCAGGAAGCATATGCGCATGAACCTCGTCTATACCCAACTGTTTTCCTATATCTTCTGATATCGCTTTGTTATCTCCGGAAAGCATCACCGTCTTTTTAATTCCGAGCTCTCCCAATTGCTGTATGGTTTGGTGTGCATCATTTTTCAAAATATCTGCGATAGCTAGCGCGCCTATTGCTTTACCATTCACCGCAATCATTAAAAAAGTTTGAGCTCTCTTTTCGATTCCGGCTAGTTTGCTCTTGGCATCATGAGAAAACTCTACTTGAAACTCTTTAAACAGCTTATGGTTCCCAACAAGCACCTTATGTCCATCTATTTTTACAGCTATGCCCTTGCCTGGAAACACTTGAAAAGTCTCCGATACTGCAGGGATAATTTTATGCTTATCAGCTTCTCTTAAAACGCTTGCAGAAAGAGGGTGTTCGGAGAGTGTTTCTGCTGATGCTGCATAGAAAAGGAGTTGATCTACATCCGTTTCATCGAACACCACAATCTCCGTAACCTCCGGTTTTCCGATAGTAAGAGTCCCTGTCTTATCAAAAACAACACAGTCGACAGCAGCGGCGGCTTCTAAATATACCCCGCCTTTTATTAAAACCCCCTGACGTGCTCCGTTTCCTATGCCGGCAATCACAGCAGCAGGAGTGGCCATACTCAAAGCGCATGGACATGCAACCAAAAGCACAGCAGCCGTCTTGACAGGGTCTCCAGTGGCAATAAAAACTATCGCGGCTATCACGAGAATCGCAGGAATAAATACTTTTGCCATCTTATCTGCATATTTCTGAACGCCAGGCTTCTTGTTTTGAGCCTCTTGTATGAGATGGATAACACGAGCAATTGTCGTCTCTTCACCTACCTTTGTGGCGACCATCTCAAACGCACCAAGTTCGCAGATCGTTCCACCCATTACCTGACTACCTACCACCTTTTCTACTGGCAACGATTCTCCTGTAATGGTCGACTCATTCACGGAAGCATTTCCTTTGGTAATCGTTCCATCAACAGGAATGCTTTCTCCTGGCTTGACTATCAAGGTGTCGCCAACCTTCACAGCGTTAATATCAATATCTTCTTCAACCCGACCGCGTTTGACACGAGCTCTCTTAGGAGCAATTTCCATCAGCCTATCAACAGCCGTTTTCATTTTGACAAAGGTAAATAGCTCAAGGTTTTCGATAGCAAGCATTAAAACAATCACGGAACCGGCAGGAAAAAACCGACTAGAAATGAGCCGATTTAATGCAGCTCCAAGCCAGGGTGCTGTTACATGATGGGCTGCAGGCACAGCGAGCGCAGCAATAATCGCAATTCCTATGAGGACGTCTGTATTGAGCTGTTTTTTAAGCAAAGAATCGAGAGCTCTGTTGAAAATTGCAGCAGCTCCAATAAAAATCGCAAGCAAGGCGACATCAACCCCTAGGAATGTATCTACTACGTGGAACCAACGAAGCAAGAACAGAAGAAATACAAGACCGCATACCAAAGACTGCTTCTGCTTGTGCAATTGTTGTTCCGTATGCGCTTTTTGCGCTCGACAACTTTTACCACATGTTTCGTCACTACTACAACCCATGTAAAACCCCTTTCAAAGCATGTTTTTTACTTTCGTTCCTGAATTTTTAACCCCTCCTGCGCTCACCACCGCCCCGTCTGCCCCCTTCCCATTGGCCCTCAGGATTTTGCCGTCCGGGTTCACCGCCTCGAGCTTCCTCGCGTACTACTGGCCGTGCCTCATCACGCGGCTGTTCGTTTTCGGGGTATTGGCTAGGATAGACCGCTTCGGGATAGACGTATTGGGGTTGAGGCTGGGACGATGAAGAATTATCCTGTGGAGAATAGTTTTGATCTTGTGATTGCGAATAAGGGTTATCCCCATCTTGCGCCATAATGAGACCCTGCCCAACGATAAGGGCGAGCAGAGCTATAACGAATTTTTTTTCTTGAAACTTCATAAGTCCCCTTTTGGTTCAAACAACCTCATCCTAACCAATCGAATGAATATAATAAAATAATCTTTTTTTTTAAATTCGATCAGGTATATGTATAAGAAAAAAGATTTTTTATTTGGAGAGCTTTATGACAGTACCTTCAACAGAAGGGTCAACCCAGTTCCCGCCAGAAAAGACTCCGTCGCAGGAGGCTCCAGAAGGAAAATTGAGGACACGGAAAGTCTCTTCGAGTTCCTCCAGCAATCCATTGGCGGATTGCATAAAAACCATTTCATCAGCCTTATCGGCAAACTCAAAACTCGTACAGGACCCGAAAAAAGGATTAACAACGACAACCATGTGGAAATGGGTAGAACCATATAAGTTGCTTTTTGAAAAATATTTTACAGAATCCAAGCTGACTTTGGACGAATTCCTCAATTTGTATCTTACATATCTCGACCAAGGTGAAAAGACAGCACCTCT
>PMZB01000093.1 GCA_003170575.1 Chlamydiia bacterium
TGAACTGCCGTTTTTAGGATAAATCGAAAATTTTCACGACGATTATCCATTGATATGAGCTCTTCAAGTGCTTCCATAATATAGGCAGGACTTTGGCCAAGGCTTATCAGATAATCTTTATACGAAGTTGCCCTCAAGAGGGCCTTGGCAGTTTGATATATCTCTTCTAGTTCAGCAGTTGTGAAATAATTTTCAGCCCTCACCTTAGCCTTTTCACTCATCCGAGCAAAGAAAAATTGAGGAGAAAAACTGCTATAAAAAACTTCTCGTACATACGGATTGTCATTGTAATTCTCAATTCCTAGGCAAGGACCAAAAATACATAATGCTTCTTCAGGACTTAGCTCTTCGTGCAACAAACTCTGAATAATACATCCGCCATTCATCAAGGCGGATATGCGGTCCTTAAGCTGAGTCAATATCGAATAAAATTCAGGCGCTACTGCCCTCTGTTCTTCGTCGGATAAGGTTTGTAACTTGTGCAGCAAACCCTCGTCTTCCGGCAACTCCCCTATTATCTGAAATCCGCTAACATCACTACAAAAGCTCTGTAGTGGCAGTATAAAGGCACAAAACAGCAAAGAAAGATATTTTTTCATTATGGTTGGGCCTTATATAAATTGCTTAGCTAAATTGTTGTATGTGCGCTGAAAAACCGGCACATAGGTTTTAATGTGTTTATAGATCTGATCAGCGAGCTTTTCATCATAGGCGTGCGAGGTTAGAGCGCGATCTTGGAGCATAGAAAGCCAAGTCTTTTCATCATCAATTAAATGACCTCTATATGCTTCTCTGAGCACATCTTTGGGATATTGCACAAGCACTCCTTTTGTTTCCAAAAGATCCCGCAGCAATTTCTCAAAAAGATCCATCGTCAATTCAAATCGGTGAATTGCGGCGTCAATGTTGCCTCGATCTTCTTGCATTGACGTGTTTGCCATGAGTGCGAGGGCTGAGAGAGCCTTTACAACCCGTTTAAAGGCTTTTATGTCCATACTCAATCTTCTTTAAAGATCCACCAAAGGCAAAATCTTGGAGTATCCAAGAGTGAAAAAAATCTCCAGGAAATCCGAGGGGGATTTTACTGACATCATCTAACTTTTTCAAGTGTTCGGAAGATAAAGTGAATGAAATGCATCCAAGGTTATCTTGGATCTGCTCTACAGTGCGAGCCCCCAGAATAGGAATAATGTTGGGCCCTTGTTGCAAAAGCCAGTTTAAGGCCACTTGGGAAGGCGTTTTCTTGATCTCTTTTGCTATTGCAACAACTTCTTCCGCAATCTTTAATTCTTGTTTGGTGGGCTGGGAGGATTCTTCTGTAAGCCGCCGAGCCCCTCCTTTTTTAGGATTGTTATACTTGCCTGTTAACACCCCTCCCCCAAGTGGGCTCCAGGGGGTTACTGCAAGGTTATCAGACACTACATTGAGCAGGCTTTCGCTGGTCATTCCACAGTGGAATGAGGATAATCGTCGTGATTGTAGCGCAGATGGCAAGAGTGAGGAAGAATCCTTCCCAGCCAAATGTTTGAGTGATAAGGCCTAGTGGATATCCGGCTGCAGCAGCGCCCATGTAGGAAAGCCATCCGATAAACCCTGAGGCTGTTGCCGCAGCCTTTTTATGGGAAAGCTCTGCAGCGGCAACTCCGATCAAGATAATGGGCCCAAACAAGAACAGCCCAATTGCCCCAATGAGCAGTGCGTCAATGATTGGGGATGCCACAAGCGTGCTTTTAAAGACGTAGATACCGAGAATACTGAGAGCGCAAAAGATTGCAGTAACTGGACCGCGGTTGCCAGAGCAGATTTTATCTGAGGCCAATCCGGCAAGAACGCCTCCAAACATGCCTCCGATTTCGAACCAAAATACAATAGCTCCAGCGCCTATCTGCGTATATCCTTTAGTTTCAACAAGATACAAGACCGTCCAATCACTCATCGCCTGGCGAATCAGGTATATAAAGAAATAACTTATCCCCAATACCCATAAAATAGGGTTATTCAGAACATAGGTAAAAAGGATTTCTTTGACAGACAGCTCACGCTCTTGAGTGCTTTTTGCCCCTTCTTCTGAGTGATACTTCTCAATTGAGGGAAGCCCTACCGATTGCGGGGTATCGCAGAGGCGATTCATCAGGAACAATCCCCCGAGAATGACCACACTTCCAGGGAAGATCATAGCGCATCTCCAGCCATACATTTGAGCACAGTACGCCGTGATGAGAGGAATGAGCGCTCCGCCTACATTTTGCGAGGTAGCAAAAAGAGACCACCATCTGCCTCTTTCTGATCGGGAGTACCAGTGAGTCAGAAGGCGTGTGCAGGAAGGCCAGCCAAATCCTTGAAACCATCCGTTAAAAGCCCAGAATAAGAAGAAAAAGTAAAGAGAAGAAGAAAGTCCGAACAGAATATTGACAATTCCGCTCGCAATCAATCCAAAGGCCATAAAGTAACGCGGATTGGATCGGTCTGCGATGATGCCGCTGACAAATTTGCTGATCCCATAGGTTACAGCAAGGATAGTAGCTAATAGACCTAATTGCGCCTTGTCAAACCCCAGATCCCGTATAAGGCAAGGCATGGCAAAGGCGAGACATTTTCTTGTAAGGTAATAGAGAGCATAGCCTATGTACATGGAATAAAAGATCCGCAGCCGCCAATGTCCATACTGTTTTTTGACAACCTCTTGGTCGGCAATTTCTGGTTGGTGAGGGGCTGGTTTTAATTTATCTATAAATATAGTCATAAACTATGTTTTGGTTAACATTATTGAAGGCATATTATACCAAATAATAGTTTAAAAAAGCAATAAAGTTTAATTAATTTTTATTATATAGACTATATACCTAAAAAAGCTGAAGAATTGACTTTTCAGCCAATTCTTCAACCCTCATATATAATCAGACTGGTTTGTATGCATAGCATCTGCATATCTGTTCGACTCGCAAAGAAACATTAGTACCATTGATAAATTTCTCTTTTAGCGCAGCTTCAAGAGCAGGCCAGGCTTTTTCTTTGTCAGCCTTAGAAAGCTCGGCGTACCAGCCTGTCGACTTGACTTGGGCGCATGCCTCGTCGAAGGCGTATTCTTCCATGGCTTTAAAATCTTGTTTATCTACACATTCGAACCCGTGTTTTCTCAGCTCTTCCTCACCATCAGGATCTTCAAACTCGATCCTTCTGCCCAAGGCCTTCGAAATAATCTCCTGAGGTCCGTTTCTTCCAAGGAGAGGCCGTGGAGGATCATTCTTCCCCATTCTTCCTGATAGGATAAAAAGCTTGCCATCCGGCTTCAGCAACATGTGCACATTATCAGCAGCATTTGCCTTCAAGACCCAGTGAATTGCCGAAGCAATTGCGACCCCATCAAAACTCTCTGGAGCGAAAGCCCCTTGTTGGCCTGGGACAGTGCTCACAGCTGTTTTGACATCTCCCTGAACATAGAGAATATCAAGTTTTCGAGCTTGTGATAGTCGTTTCGCAGCGTCTAACATTCGCGAATCAATATCAAAGCCGGTGACATGGCTTGTCACGCGCTTTCGCAAATCAACTGTTGCTCTTCCATTACCACATGCCATATCAAGAATGTGAGGATTTTGAGGGAGCATTTTTTTGATCCACTCAAAGATGGCAGGAGGATAAGGTTTTCTCCCCTTCTCATAGTGGGCAATTTCCTGCCCAAACTCTGTGCCAACAAGAAATGTTGGCCCTTTTTGTTCTACATTTACTGTACCCATGACAAACCCCTATATATATTTGTTTTTATCGAAAATAAGCTTTTTGGTTACAAGGCAAAGCACGTCTTTCTTACTTTTTGGGCAATAGTTAAAAACACTTCCTTCTCACGTGTCATAATTCCCTTACTATTAGCCTGACTTGCAAAAAAGACTCTGAGCGCTTTTTCAGCCTCAGCTTCCTTATGGGAGTTTTGAACATCTGTCCAGTAACTCGTAGATTTAATACGCTTCACAAACCTTTCAACATCAACCTGTTCGCATGTTCGGAAAGTGCCCTTGAAAACAACAGTAAACCCATTCCTTAAAAATAATTCTTCCTTTTGTTCACCCATTTCAGGGTGATCAATAGCATATCCCACTACTTTCTCAAGAATTTTTCGGTGCACCTGGTCGCCACCACCTGAGACAACAGCTACGTGGCCTTTTGGCGCCAGTATTGAAGAAAATTGTTGTAGCGCAAGATCTTTGTTAAACCAGTGAAAACAGGACATAGCTGTTACAAGGCTAAACTTTTTACCAAGATCTGCGACACCCTTTTCATTGAGAGGATGAGCACCCACCTTTACAAGTTTATACTCAATCTTTTTACGACCTAACCCTCTCTTGTCCTCTTCAGTGATTGCCGCCTCCAACATCTTAGGATCATGGTCTCCACCCACGATTTGAACTGTTGGATTAAAATCCGCAACTTCGCGAGCAGAAATACCTGTTCCTGTACCAGCGTCGAAAACAGGGCCAGATCCGATATACTCTGACAGCTTCTTTATAAGCTCGGGCGGACGCCCTGTCCGGGCAGCGACATAGTTCTCACGAAGCCCTCCAAAGCAACTCGTTTTTCCATGATATGTTGAACTATTAACGTACATTATCTATTCTCCTTATTTAATAAAAAATCAATTAACTATTTTTAATGTAAAGTATTATATAAGGATCAACTAATTTTTATCAACATCAAGGCTTATTATTTTCCTGTCCCTAACTTCACCTGGCGCTCGGATCTTCCTTTAATCGCTCGCAGCACTTAATTGCGGAACAATCCCCCAACTGAGTAGCTTGCAGATACATTCGCCAAGCTTGTCTAGAATCCCTTACTACAGGAGTACCCACTTCATACCGATCGCCTACAAAACACATTGCTTTGCTATGTCCTTTATCGGCCGCTTCACGCCACAGTTCCCACGCCCGTTTATGGTCTACCGGTCTTCCAGAAATATACATACAACCAAGGCGAACCTTGGCATCTAAATTTCCCTTGTCTGCTGCTTGCTGATAGTACCTTTTAGCCATATCAAGATCCTTTGGAACAAGCTCTCCACATTCATAACACTTACCAAGACACAAGAGAGCCTCCGCATGACCACTGCGGGCAGCACCCTGAAGTAATGTAAGCGCCTTCCCATTATCCTTTTGAACGCCTGTTCCGTCTTTGTAGCATATGCTCAAGTTGAACATTCCCTCCTCATCGCCTAGGTCAACTGCCTTTTGAAACAATTTTATTGCCTTGTCCCAATCCTGTTTCACTCCAGAACCTGTGAAATAACGGACGCCAAGATCGGTGAAGGCGAATGCATCACCAAGGTCAGCTGCCGTTTGACACAATCTCAGCGACTCCTTAGGATCCCGTTCAACGCCAATACCTCCTTCATAGCAAATGCTAAGATTGTAAATGCCATGACAATCGCCCAACAGAGCAGCCTTCTCACAGGACTTGATTACCTTTTTTGTATCTTCAGGTGTGCAGAACGCTTTCCGATGATACGCGCCAAACATGCTGCATGCCCTTGCATTATCAAGATTCTCTCCCCTTTGAAACCATATAATCGCTTGTTCTAGGTCCTGGGATACACCCTGGCCTTGTTTATAGCATAGGCCAAGGTTGCACATTGCTTTTGGATGACCTGACATAGCAGCATCTTGATAGCACGCAACCGCCTTGCACACGTCCTTCTCAACCCCCAATCCATGTTCGTAGCAAAGACCAAGATTGTACCTCGCCTCTGTTTCACAAAGAATCGCAGCCTTGCGGAACCAGAACGCCACTTGTTCCTCATCTTTCAAAACACCAAAGTAGAAATAAAGTTGTCGAGCTGCTTGTGCATTACCCTTGTCAGCAGCGGCTTTACACAACTCAACCGACATATCTTCCTGAACATCCATACCATTTGCGGAACAAAAGCACGCACTGAAAAGCGCTTCCACATCACCCCTAAAGGCCGCCTCTCCATACAACCTAACTGCTTCGTCTAGATTTTTCTGAACCCCAAACCCTTTTTCATAGCAAAAGCCAAGACACCATGTCGCTATTGGATTTTTTAAGTCTTTTCCTTTTTGAAATAACTCAATTAACTCATTTGGATTTTTCGGGAGACTTAATCTGTCTTTGATGCATTCGCGAAGAATGGCCATCGCTACATCACTTCCCATCTCATTTGCTCGACCATACAGCGTTATCGCATCGTACATATTTGGAGGGATTCTGGCTTGTTTAAGAAGGTCGAATGGTCCAATGAAGCTGAGCTCCTCGACCACACTGAGTGCATTCATTTGTTCTGTTATCCCATTCAGTTGCCATGCATAACAATTACTATTCATTCCAGAAACTTGCATAATAAACCTTTTCCACCTCAATAATTTTAATAAATCATTATAGAGTAAAAAGAAAATTGGATTCAAACTATTTTTTCAGCAAAAACTATCTTTCTCTTTCCCTAAATTTGATTTAAGTACGATAATCAAAAAAAAGGAGATAAGAGATGCCTCGAGGCGGAAAAAGAGCGGGCGCTGGACGAAAGCAAGGGAGCGGAAAATTTGGCGAGCCAACAAAAGCTATTCGTATTCCAGAGAGTGAAGTGGCGCATGTGCTGAAGCTTGTCCAACATCGGTTTTATAAGATACCAATGTATCTGTGTGCTGTTGCCGCAGGATTTCCCTCGCCAGCCGAAAGTTTTATAGAGGGAGAGTTTGACCTGAATGAGCTTTTGATCAAACACCCTGCTGCCACATTTTTTGTGCGAGCTTCCGGCTCTTCCATGATCAATGCGGGTATTTATGACAACGATATTTTGGTTGTCGACAAAAGCCTTGCGCCCGCTTCTGGAAAAGTCGTTGTCGTAGCGCTCAATGGCGAATTAACTGTGAAGCGCCTTTTGCGACAAGAGAAAAGGCTTTTCCTGATGGCTGAAAATGAGGCGTATCCACCCATAGAAATAAAAGAAGGATCAGAGCTTCATATCTGGGGAGTTGTGACAAATGTTATCCATGCGGTGTAGCTATGTACGTTCTTGTTGACTGCAATAATTTTTTCGTCTCGTGTGAACGGGTTTTTGCACCACACCTTGAAAATCGGCCTGTGATTGTGCTGTCAAATAATGATGGGTGTGTTATCTCGCGCTCTGCTGAAGTAAAAAAGCTCGGCATCAAGATGGGAGAGCCCTTTTTTAAGATTAAAGAGCTTTGCCAGAAAGAAAATATCGCTGTGTTTTCTTCTAATTTTGCCCTCTACGGCAACCTCTCCGACCGGGTCATGAGTATTTTGCAAGAGGAAGCGCCTGAAATAGAAATTTATTCCATAGATGAAGCCTTTCTCAGATACTATGAAGACACGCCTTTTGCGTATTTTATAAGCCTCCGAGAAAAGATAAAACAGTGGACCGGCATCCCAACATCTCTTGGAATGGGGCCCACAAAGACGCTTGCTAAGGTTGCCACAAAGGTTGCGAAGAAAGATGACAAGGCAGGGGTATTTGATATAAGCCAATCTAAAATCCAAGAGGAAATTTTAAAAGATTTCCCTGTTGGCGACATCTGGGGGGTTGGCAAAAGAACAGAAGCACGCCTCCTCACTCTTGGAATAGAAACGGCACAGCAGTTTCGCGATATGGATTCCTGCCGCATTCGAAACATATTTGGCGTGAATGGAGAAAAGACGCAGCTTGAACTTCGAGGCACGTCTTGTTTTTCTTTTGGGGAGATGAGTATAAAAAAAAGCATTCTCTGTTCCCGCACCTTTGCAAAAACAGTCACAGACCCCTACACGCTTTCTCTTGCTTTATCAGCGCATGTGCAGGAGGTGTGCGAAAAGCTACGCGCCCAAAATTCCTATGCGCGAGCCGGCGAAGTTTTTATTGAAATAAAAAAACCAAATAACCTCAGAGAACATCTAGGAGCTTCTTTTTATCTTCCGTTTCCGGCAAACGACACACCAACCTTGCTGACTGTAGCAAAGGAAAACCTCTTTTCTTTACTGAGGCATCCCATTCAAGCAAAGAGGTGCGGGATTCTTCTTTTTGACTTTGTGCAGGAAGAGAATCTAGAAACTGATCTTTTCTGGACCGGCCTTAATGCAAAGAAACGCCAGCTTATGGCCACTGTCGATTCAGTCAACGCTCGATTTGGCAAAAATACTTTGCTTTACGCCTCCTCCTTTACAAGAAACTGTTCCTTCCACTCCCCCCACTAC
>PMZB01000237.1 GCA_003170575.1 Chlamydiia bacterium
GGAGAAAAGGGCATGTATACCATATAGTGACTCAGGTAATGTATTTCGCCAGCAGTTAGAGGAATGTGTGACTCATGCTCCAAGCGCTCGTGAGGCATTAAGCGAAAAAATACAACTGGTATTTGAGCAGCGGTACCAATCAAAGGCCGAAGCAGTTGATGCTCTAAAAGACCTTCAAGCCAATATACTTAAGGAGCTCCGAGCAAACGATCAGGGCGAACAAGCAGAAATAGTTGAAGATACCATCTCTCGCTTGGCAGAAAAGGCATTCCCTGGAATCAAGTTAGCTGCTAAGCGGCCCTTGGGAGTAGAGGAAGAGGTTCCTCCTGAGAAAAGGAGACGTGTTGAAAAGACTTTTGGCCAAGAACCAAGTGGTGTTGTTGCTATGGATGAAGAGGCACCCCTTAGGAGAGGCAGGTCCGCTAAAAGGAAACCACCCAAAACAAGATCATCTTTTGAGCCTTCTGCCACTCTCAAAAAAACTCTCGTGAACAGACTCATAGAACAGCTGCCAACTGAAGTGCAAGAAAACATAAAAAAAGCAGCAGGCAAACATAAAAACGTACGTGAATATATTTTTCTTGTAGGCGAAGGAATAGCTAAGCTTCCGACGAATATTATAGCTCAGATAATTAAGGATTTACCTCCCGTTGACCAAAAAGCCGTACTTGCAATGATGCCAAGTAGAGAGGAAGAGGTGCAAGAAAAGAAAGCACTGGAGTTTTTCGATGCTATAAGCAAGGACAGGGAGTTTACAGCTTTGTATAACTCGATTCTTGGGAAGCCTTGCCCAACAACCAAGGATTTAAAAAATCTCGAAGGAGATCCAAGAGCAAGCAAAAGAATTATAAGTTATGCCAACTTCGTACAGATTGGACTGAAAACGGAGTGGAAGAATCTTCCTCCGGAAATGAAGGAAGGCTACCCAGATATTGATGAAAACAGACCCTTTGATACACTTGAGATTGGGAAAAAGGTTCTTCAAGCTGTGCATACCGCCAATCTTTTTATTCTAGTACTGAGAGTGGGAATGGCAGCACCAGATGCGTGGGGAGAAAGAGTTGATCTTCCTCCTTTTGAAGACTCCGTGAAATGGTTGGAAAAACTACTGGAAATAGCTGCTCAATTATTACCAACTCTGAAGCTTCCACCCGAGTTGGTCTTAGACTGTGACGGAATGACTCATCTTCCGACGGAAATAAAAGATCTCAAAGGTGTCTCTCATTTAACAATAAAAAGAGCGTCATTTCCAACATTGCCTGACCAAATCGGTGAACTGAAAACCCTCACTGAGCTTGATCTTAGTGATAATAAGTTTACAAGTTTGCCCTCCACTATTGGGCAACTGGAAGCGCTCGAGACCCTTAATAGTAGCGGTAATCAGCTTACCACTGTACCCTCAACTATTGGGCAACTGAAAGCGTTAAAACAAGTTGATCTAAGCAATAATAAGATCGACAGATTGCCTTCCACTTTTTGGCAACTAAAAGCACTTGAGACCCTATATCTTAACAATAATCAGCTTACAACTTTACCCCAAGAATGCAGAGGGTTGAATGCTCTATCAGAATTGTCTCTTCTTCATAACCCTCTCACTTCATTGCCACAAGAGGCATTACAAGAATTAACTCCTCACCTCAAGATACTCTCTGTAGATGGTGATAAAATGATGTTAATTCCTGCAGCGCATGATGATGCTGTCAGGAACGCTTCAATTTTTGATTACCTGAGGGGAAGATTACATGAGGTCGTGCAACCGCTACGAGATATGTTAGGAGTCTGATTGCCACATACTTTCGGTAGATTTTGCCACAGATTGCGATAACCTAATGGCTTCACTTAAAACTGAGTGATAGAGTGAAGGACCTCCTCCATTTTGGTTATTTCTTCGTCTCGAAGCATGGATAAATAGACCTCTCGCTTGCGTGAAGAGAGGCTTCCGCCATTTTGACGAACACGCACCGAATAAACAGATCAAGCGATTGGTCTGACATATCTACTATTTCTTTTAACCTTTGTTTTGCTTGATCATATCCTGTCAAAAACTGACGCTCCTGTTTTAAGTCAGTTGTAATGGTCTTTTCCACGCAGGTAAAAATAAATTCGGCCAAGTGGGTATAGTCAATATATCGATATAATTCCCGTGTATTTTGATGAACTGTCATTTCTCCTTTTGAGGATGAGGTTGTTATTTCAGGAGAGCTTCCAACGATCTGGGTTCGCTATAGACATTTTTTAGCTTCCTCGTTGCCATCTGCCGCTGCTTTTGTAAGAAAATCAAGTGACTCCGTATGCCCCCTCACCACCGCAAGATAATGAAGGAGAACCCAGGACTGGTCCCAGCCACTTACGTTTGGTCTATTTGCAAGAAACGAAGCACATTTATAGAGGATTTCTGGATCTAGCCGATACCAAGCATCGGATTGTTTCACCACCTTCACGGCTACTTCTTTTAGAATTTCTTCATTTTTCCCATGCTCGAATTGATACTTACCTAGCTCAAACTGTGCTACTAGGTCAGATATCAAAGATACTCCCTTAAGCAAATTCGCTCCTTCTGCTTGAACACTAGCATCTTTTTTGTTTAATAAATATACACCTAATACAACCTTTGCCTTGTCCCCACCTTCCTTTACAGCAGCTCTAAGAATCTTTTCACAACTTGCAAGTGTCTCAGAATCCGTTTTTCTATTCCGAGTATAAGGATCCCTTTCACTATCCAGAATACGAATAGCTAAGTTTATTTGGTCTTCCTCATGACCTTTAGCAGGAGCCCCCTTCAGTAACTCAGGAGTCATTTCTTTTATAATTTCTTCTACCTCATAACCTCCTCGCATGGCAAGATACCATTTTGCATCAATGTCACCACCTTTAGCAGCTGCTACAAGCATTTCACAGGCTTTATCACAAGAGCCAGGCTTATCCAAAATGCGGCCTAAATAATATTTTGCATGAGCATTTTCTTTTTTTGCTTCCTTTTCAAACCATTGCTTGGCTTTTTGTTCAGCCTCACCGCTTTCATGTTCCCATCTATGCCAATTCAATTCACACGTTGCTAAATAATTGCCTTGATTACCTGCTAAGGTAAGGTATTTTTCCCCAGCTTGATACATATTCTTTGAGAGATAAAACTTTCCTAATTTATACTGTGCTTCTTTGTCCCCCTTATCAGCGGCTTCTTGAAGCAACCTCTGATCCTTTAAGCCTATCTCATCTAAAGTTTGCTTCATCTCTGGAGTGCCTCTCGTTGAATTTTGGAGAATTGGTAGAAGCTCCTTCGGAACGCATTCCTTCTCATGTTCAGAAGCCTTTTGCCAAATTCTTGCCAATTCAGCCCCTGCAGTAGAGTTGCCATATGCTGCAGCCTTAGCTAACCAAGTGTAGGCTTCCTCATTGCTTTGGTATGCACCTCTTGTTCCACTAAAATGACGCAAGTACATTTCATAGCAAGCCAGAGCATCTTTTTGCTCATCTCCTTTTTCGTATGCTGCTAAAGCACTCTTTTTGTCTCCCATTTTCTCGTAATGCTTTCCCTGCTGGTAGGGAGTCATTTGTTTCTCTACATAAATATTTATGCCAGGGATAAGAAGCTTCGCGCAGTATCCTGCATCTTTAGTCATAATATAGCGAAAATAATGCGAAGTAGGTTGGGATGGATCCGCGTACCTAGCATGAAGTATGCCCTTTACCACAAGATCCACAAGATTTGTAAGAGTACTGACAAGGGGGATTTTATCCAAAATCTGGTCAACGTTAATAAAAAAGCGCGAAACCCATGTTGGTCCTTCAACATTCATACTATCCTCC
>PMZB01000257.1 GCA_003170575.1 Chlamydiia bacterium
GCCTAGGGGAGTATATGTTTGGTAGAGTACTGAAGAGCAAGATTTATCTTTAAATGGAGATGTTTATGGAGTCTCTTTATTCAATAGGAGATGTTTTAAAGTATGCAAATTGGTCATCCCTGGACTATTGGCAAAAAAAAGTAGGGAAATCTGAGATAAAGCAGCTTGAGGAAATAACAAAAATTCTACGACAAAAAAGAACTGATTCCCAAGCAAAGGAAATAGCTGAATCCATACGTAAATGGGCTAAATTTAACATCCTTCCCTTTAATATTCGCGCGGCAACTTTGTATGTTCTTGCTAAAGAAGAGGAAAACCCTTCCTATAGACGATTATGTGTAGAAGAGTTCGGAGAATCCTTGCTACGATTCATTAAGGGAGTATCTAAATCAAGTCCAAAGGTCCAAAAAAAATTAAAAAAGGCAGTGGGTGCTTTTTTAGAGGAAAAGTCTCTTCCTGAAGCCCTTAAAACTCTAAAACAGGCTATCCTAAAAAACAGAGAGTTTCAAAAGAAGCGGGATGAATTTATTCGTTTGAAATCCATAATGAGTAAGAATAACTGGGAACACTTTTGCACAGATGATGAAAAAGGTCAAATTTACTACGCTCTATGGCGCATTCCTGGGGCTGGGGACTGGCGTGGAAGCAAGGATAAAGAAGGTCATTATCTGGTTCCAAGTGAAAAAAAATTCATCATTGATCTGGAAGCCGAATCATTGGTTTCAGATGAAGAAGAACGGGTCCTGAGCGAACTTAAACGTAAAGCTAGCCCAGAGACGAAGGATCTATTATCTGAAACACTTGCTCGAGAGGCCAGTGATAGAGTAAAAAAATCACTTAGAGACGAATCTTCAGGTATTTATAAGGCGTGTCTTGAGAAAGCCAAGAAATTAGTTATGGGAGAACAACTGGCAAGGGCGGAAGAAGAATATGCGAAAGATTTTACCAAAATTATACTAGACGCTCCGGTAGACTTGACTCAGGAGAAGATCAGCGAACAACTAAAACCACTGTTTCCTGGCTTAACGGACCTTTTTATCGAAATTAATGATCAGGAAAGACGCGTCTTATTTCAAGAAAAGGCGCAAAAAAAAGGTGTGAAACCAGAACAGATCAAACAAGGACTACTGGGAGAAAAAGCTAAAGCATTCCTATTGGAAAATCTAAGAACTCGAGCCAAGGAACGAGAGACGCAAAGAGAAAGACGGGAGAGGGCAATCGATATAGCGCAAAAAGTTGCTAATATTGCATGTATAGGTCTTCTGCTCACGGTTACGCTGCCAGTATCTATTTTTATTATGCCAGGAGTACTGGCTGTGCTGGTGGCCCCAATATTTGAAACCTGATAAAGGTAATGCTCGAACGCTCTACTAGTGTCTAATTGCGTAAATTCCTATGCGTATTTTTGGCAGATTTTGTAACAGATTGCAACGATCGGAAATGACGCTATACTTGAGCAAGTAAGCTCATTTTCGAGCGTTGCGATATGTGACAAAAGATGGTGAAAATACGCCTAGGAATTTATGCAATTAGACACTAGTTCAGAAAGAAGGCCTGAATGGTTTGGTGTGAACAGTCTTTGTGCCATCTGGGCCTACGAGAACTACTTCGTCCACAGCTACAGGTAAAGGCTTTTGAGTTGAATCTAGGGAAATTTTTGACATTTGATCTACTTTTAGCGTTGCTTGTGAGAGAAAAAGAGGTTGGGTTGATGGGACCAAAAACCAATAAAGCCAAGAAGTTAAAGGCGTTTTTAATTGTGCTTCAACTATGCGAAGAACCTGTTGCCCATTTTCATCTCGTAAATGGATTCCTGAGATTGTGAGAGTGTCTTTTTTTGTCCAATGAACTTTCTCTATCTGAACCTTGTAAGGTGTACACGAGCGCTCCAAAATTGATGCAATGATCTCGGTTCTCCACTTCCAAGCAAACACCCAAAAGCAAATAAGGATAAAAAATAAAAAAAGTGCGCAAAAAACAACGTATCTCAACACAAAATGCCTCGAAGGGGGCTTTTCCGCCCCCTTCCCTTATGTTTAATACTCCATGCCGGGGCCGTGCTGGCATGAGCAAGGAGTTTTTTCTTCTTGCGGAGCATCAGCGACAATGGCCTCTGTGGTAAGAAGCATTCCCGCGATGGACACGGCATTCTCCAGTGCACATCGAGCCACTTTCATTGGGTCTACGATCCCCTTTTCCATCATGTCGCAGTACTCTTCTTTCTGAGCATCGTAGCCATGCTTTGAGGAAAGTTTCTCCACTTCCTGAAGCACTATGGCCCCTTCAACTCCTGCATTTTCTACAATTTGGCGAAGAGGAGAGGAAAGCGCTTTTGCAATGATCCTAGCGCCGGTTTGCTCATCTCCTTCAAGCGAAGCAGCAAGCTTATTCACAGCTGGTATGCAGCGTACATACGCTGCACCACCGCCTGGAAGAATGCCTTCTTCGATGGCGGCGGCAGTTGCATGCTTTGCATCATCAACCCGATCTTTTCGCTCTTTCATCTCAATCTCAGTGGCTGCTCCGACGCGGATGACGGCGACGCCGCCAGTAAGCTTTGCAAGGCGCTCTTGAAGCTTTTCTTTATCATAGTCAGAGGTTGCTTCTTGAATTTGCTTTTTAAGTTGAGAGATACGTGCTTGAATTTCGTCTTTTTTGCCTGCGCCTTCAACAAGAGTGGTTTCTTCTTTCTTGATAATGGCTTTTTTGACTCGTCCTAACATCTCAAGGGTGATGTGCTCAAGCTTGATGCCAAGCTCTTCACTGATATATTGTCCGCCGGTGAGGATTGCAATATCTTGCAAAACAGCTTTTCTTCTGTCGCCAAAACCGGGGGCTTTGACTGCACATACTTTAAGGCCGCCTCGGAGCCGGTTGACAACCAATGTAGCAAGAGCCTCTCCTTCAATGTCTTCTGCGATCACAAGAAGTGGTTTTCCTGTTTCTGCAACAGCCTGGAGGATCGGGATAAAATCTTTGATCCCAGAAATTTTCTTTTCAAAGATGAGGATGTAGGCATCTTCCAGTACACATTCTTGGGTCTCTGGGCTTGTCATGAAGTAGGCGGACAAGTACCCGCGGTCAAAGTTCATGCCCTTGACAACGTCGAGAGTTGTGTCAAGGCCTTTGCCTTCTTCAACGGTGATAGATCCATCTTTGCCCACTTTTTCAAATGCCTGCGCGATAATCTCTCCAATTTCTGTGTCATTGTTTGCAGAGATAGTTGCAACTTGGGAGATCTCTTTTTTGTCTTGGATTTTTTTGGTAAGTTTAGCTAGCCCCTCTACAACAACTTTGAGGGCCTTTTCCATGCCGCGCTTAAGATCCATTGGATTTGCACCAGCGGCAATATTTCTTAAGCCTTCAGTATAAATGGCCTCTGCAAGAACTGTAGCGGTTGTTGTGCCATCGCCTGCTTTGTCAGCAGTTTTGCTTGCTACTTCCTTGACCATCTGTGCGCCCATGTTCTCGAACTTGTCTTCAAGCTCGATCTCTTTGGCTACAGTGACACCGTCTTTGGTTACATGAGGTGCGCCATATTGCTTGTCAATAATGACGTTTCGCCCTTTTGGCCCAAGAGTTACCTTTACGGTGCCGGCAAGAGTCTGAACGCCTTGGAGGATTTTTTTTCGTGCTTCCTCTCTAAACTTGATATCTTTTGCTGCCATGATTCTTTTTCCTTATTTTAACGTTCAACGATTGCGATGATGTCATCACCACGGACCACTACCATTTCTTCATCATTAATGGTGACTTCCTGTCCTGAATATTTATCGATGAGAATGGATTGGCCAACAGAAACTGCAGGAACTATTTCATTTCCTTCAGGTGTTTTTTTCCCAGGCCCTACGGCGATAACTTCCACGATCTCCTGTTTTTTCTTTGCAGTGTCTGGAAGAATGATCCCGCCTTTGGTGGACTCTTCTGCCTCAAGGCGGCGAACAAGAACTCGGTTGCCTAGAGGTTTAAGCGTAGTAGATTCTTTTTGCTTTGCCATGTTGTTTCTCCTTGTGAGAGTTAGGTTTCTTGTGGCAATGAGAATATGTAAGAGGTGGAATTTTTCGCAAGAGGAAATTTAGCAATTAATTGAGCTGAGTGCTAAGTGTTTGCCACTCTACAAAAATTGTGGACACATGCTATTCATCAAATTGTTCTTCCTACTTTACATAGAGGTAACCAATGGGCGTGTTAAATATTGGAAGCGGATCTCAAGGAGTACATGAGCTTGCTCCAAAACCTGAAGAAACTCTCCATCTCCTTGAACAATTAGGAGAAATGGAGATCATACTTAAAGCTCCCACGCTCAAAATTGCCTCCGAGAAACTACTTGAACATGGCCAGCTTGCGACAGTGTGGCAAAAATTCGCGAATTCTGTTTTAAAGCAACTAAAAAATATGCCCTCTAAGGGACAGCAGAAAGTGGCAAAGCTCATTCAGGTAATCGAAAACCTTCAACAAAAATCTTTTAAGATTGAGGAAGAAAGCGAATACACCGAATTTAAAGAAATGATTGCTAATGTAGGGGAAATTATTGGACCGCCCAAAAAGACTTTAAGGGTAAAAATTATTACAGGATTGACTGAAATCGCAGCGTTTTTTGTTAATTTTTTTAAAAAAATATTTGGCAAAACTGCTCAAATACCACCTGCAAGCCTTGGCCAGGAGCACAAAATTGTTCATCTTATAAAAGATGAGCTTTCTCGAAAATTAGATGTAAGGCAACTCATTACAGGGTCTACAGCTCGGCTAGGGAAAATATCTTCTCGTTTTGCCCATATATTGGTAAGCAGCGCAAAACAGCCTCCACCAGCGCATCTTCCGAAAACTACTGAAACGAAGAAAGCCCAATGGGATACGTTATTGAAATTCCCCAAAAAACCCCTATTTCATATATGGGATAGGTTGTTTAAATCCCCGCAAGAAGTATCTGCGAAACTCTTATTTCATATTCTAGGAGACCCTATCGGGGCTAGTGAAGAGGATCTGGCAGGATACATGCAAATTGACGCATGGAATGATTTTATCCGACTGATGGACACTGCGACTAAGGCATTCAATTGTACAAAAGAGTTTCAACCATACAGAAAAAGTCTCGAGGTCGGAGTTAAGCTAGGACGTATGATTGAAGAGGGCAATCCTGGGACTCCAAAAAAATTAAAACAGCAGATAAGTGCATTAGGTAAGGGTGAGTCTCTTATTATTCCAGCAGGTTGGAGCGCCATGGCCGGAGGACATGCCATTGTCTTTGAGTTTAAAAAAGGCAAAACGGACAAAGATAACCAATTGATCATTCATAACACAGGCGGTGGTATTCAATTTCATGCGCGCGAAACGATCGAAGCAAAGAAAAATGTTGCAAGACTTGTTATGAGCGGGGTGTCAACTGATATCTTTTGTTCTCCAGTTTTTCTCCAGTGCTTGCATACTTTACACATTCCCAATGAGGAACACCCTTGGTCTGAGAAAGAACTCTATGAAGTTTTGCTGCCAACTCTTAAAGGAACTGCAGCTGAACTTTTGGAGTCGCCGGAAATTGAAACTCAACGATCTGGAATCTGCACCTGGACTTCATTGTTTTCATATGCGGCTACCAAGATGAGAAAGACCACATTTGGGGAATATGAAAAGATTCGCCTCGCCATGGGGTTAAAAGTACTCAATGATTTTGTTTTCGATGAAAAACATAACCTTCCTGCACACCTCCTTCTTGCGGCAAAATGCCAGCAATATCTTTCTCAATTTTTGATCCAAGCGATGACTTCGGGAGCCATTACCCAAGATGAGTTTCGCTACATACAGGAGAAAATCTCTGCTATAGAAGTCGAGATACAACATTGCCGCCAATCTATCGATCAAAAAAAATCCATCCTTACATCAACTCCTATTCCACGTAAGGCAACGGAGTTAACTATCCATCCTAAAAAAAGACTCCTCTCAATGCTTAAAAAAGAACCTGCAATTAAACAAACAGAGCTTCCTCTCACAAAAGAGGTGGCTATGATGCCATCGTGTGAAATCCCTTCAATCAAGGATTGCCCTGTAAGATTAAGAGAAATGACCAACTGGATAAAAGAGCAGACAAATGCCGAAAATTACGAGGAGGCCCAATATGCGATAGAAATTTTTTCTACGAAACTTGTTACTTTTTTGCAGTCATCCCAGGATTCAATAACGTCGCTTTCTAAGGAGGAAAGAGCGCCGCTCTTTGGACTTCTTCACCAACTGGGAAAAATGTACATCGAAAATAGGCATCGTATAGGGTGGCAGCAGAAAATAAATCCCTACCTCCTGCCACGGATGGTCACTACATGTATTTGGCTGATACAAGCTGGAAAAATCCTAGGAAAAGACATGATGGAAATTCGAGATTTTCCTCTTTGTTCTTCGGGGGACAAAGGTTTGGGAGCCTATTCATTACATGATGTATTAAACGGTCAAGAATTTTCAAGCGAACGGTTCCAAGAGGAAAGTCTGGCCGTTCAGACAATGCGACGATGGGAGGAAGGAGATCCTCTTTCTTTTAATGTGGCTACTGATAGCGTTTCTTTGAATCTTCGTCGTGTAAATTGGTCAGAGGAGCCCTTTTCGCAATTTTTAGTAAAGCTTTTCCAAGGCAATGGTATTCCACTCGATCGAAGAAGGCGCTATGTCCCTGGTGAGGTATGGGATTGTCTTGAGAGCGATCAGCTCCGCGCGTTAGCTTTATGTGCTGATAGGTACACAGAAGAGGCGCCAACGGGGGGAGTTCCTCTACTTGATTTCCCATTCTCGAAAAACCTTTACGAATTCCGACAGCTTGTTGATTGCCTCCCGATTCTCCTCGCGAATTTTTCTTCGTGCAAGCAAGATTTTGATTTTTCTACAGAATTAATTGTACGAGCTAACCCTTCTGTAATAGGCAAGGCGGATATACGAAAAAAACTTCATGGGTTGGAAAGCTATTCCATGAGTTCGAGTAACTACGATGATCCCTTGGTTGATCAGGGAACAAACTGCATGATTCCCCTAGGGCTACACCCTTCACATGATTCAAGTAGAGTGGAGGAGTTGGGCAAAACGCCTACTTTCCAACAATGTACCCGCCCTTCCGACAGAGTCGACATCCCGGAAAAGCTATTACAGCTTATTAGAACAAGAGATCCAGTGCAAATTGATACAGCACTCTCAATTTTTTCTTCCTATCCAGAGCTGCTTTCTAAGTCTTCTTGGAGGCATTTTTTAGAGCGAGTGGTTTTCAGCTCTTCATCATTTGAAGCTGGTACCAGCAACCCAATAATGAATACAACAAATCTCATTGCTGATTTCCTTCGCAGTGAGATGGTCCGATCACGGTTAAACAACGATATCTATAGATCTATTTTTACTGTTCGAATGGCACGAATGTTGTCAGAGCGGGATCCTAAAGAAGCCTTGCCACGAAAAGAGATTGAAGAATGGTGTACAAGCATACAACAGTATATCGGCGTAGCGAAAGAGGATCCCAATTATCAGGATTACCAACACTTGTGGCATTATGAATATGCTCGATTTCTTTCTCTTGATCCATCATGTCCTCTTGATACGCTCATCTCATCAGCCTCTATTGCTCAGCGAACAGCTCGGCCAAACGCCCCCTATTTTTACCATGAGGCAAACGTTTTTCTGAGGGAGATCCTAGATAGAACAGATGTGAGGGACCATCTTGCTAAGAACCCTTCAGCTTGTATTAATTCCATACTCAACAATTCTTGTACAGTCTGGACGTTGAAGGAGTACCCAATATTTGAATCTCCCCCTTTTACGTACGAAGCTCATACAGGTATTCTCTCGAGAAACGAGGTTGCAGTTGTACCAATACCCTCTACGCTTGCGTCAAATAAGTTTTTCAGAAAACTAACACAGGACCATTTTCCTCAAGAAGTAGTTCAGCAAAAACCTGGGTTATATGTTTTTGACGTGGATCTTGATTCTCGAATTACCACTTTTCGCGTTTTTGTAGAAGGACAAGGACGACAAATCACCATACAGAAAAAAATAGGGAATGATTGGTATGAATGCCTATCCAACTCTTATGAGCTCTCTTCATATGACAATCCTAGGGCTTTCCCGACAGGAATAATTGAAGGAAATTATATTTGGTGCCATGAGCGAGACCCCCTTCTTCGTATCGAACATAACGGCAAAGCCTGTTATGAAGTTGATTTTGCTTATGAAATAAAGATATTCCTCTGTGATGAAAGGGAAAAAAGAACGACCACGCAAGTTTTGTCCGCGAGCTGCCTTCCAGAATATTTTCTCAGTGTGGAAAAGGACGAATATATTATTCCATTTTCAAGCGACGGGAAAACGATTTCGCGTATCCTTTTCCCTCGAATAGGAACAGATGGTTTGTCTTTTTCTTACGACAATAAGAACCATCTATTTCGGAGGGATGATGCGCCTGATCAGGTGTTACTACCCAATCAATACATCTCATCCCTTGAAGGAGTTGGCCACAAGCTGGTTGTGCGCGATATAAAAACGAAAGAAACTACAGTATTGTTATTTGGTCATGAGTTGGAAGCTAAATCGTATCAATCAGCCGTTTCTACTGAATGCACATTTGAAGGCCCATCTACAAACATTCCGATCTATATGCTTAGAAAAGAGAAAAAGGATGTTACTCCTCTCTCTTCAGAAGCCACAGCGTACCTTGCCTATAACTTATTGGTGGAGCAACAATACGAAAAGAGCTTTCATGTTCTTGACGCGTTAGAAAAAACCCCTCTTTCGCAAGAGATCCTTCAAATCCTTCAGTGGATAGCCACCTCTTCACCCCATGACACTGATGTAAAGGCTGATTGTATTCGCCTCAAGGCACAAGCTGCTTTAGAGCGTCAACAGAAACTCTTCAATAGGCAGCTTCCTGCTGAAAAGGGAAGGAAGGGTTACGAAGGATCATACTCTTTTTACGAATTTCGACATTTAGCGGGGAGTCTTTACCTTACTGAAGAAGAACAAATCTTACTAGGGCGTAGGGTTGTCCCTCAGGAGATTACGATTTGGAAGGAGGCTTCCCAAATCCCTGCAAGCTCCATAGTGATGGACAAAAAATATGCAGAAAATTCGGACTATTTTTTTGAACATCATTCTTATGGTCGTGATTCTCTACCATCTCCCCTTGATCCACACCTTAAGACGTTTTGGGGTTTTGCTTCAGATCTTGCAAATCTTGAAAAACAAAAAATTAATTGGTCGTATTATTGGAAAATTTTACAATCTCACGCAGAAGTATCACTTGGGATTAATAGCTGCTCCAACATGGATGAGCTTATGTTAGCTCTTGAAATTGCTGCCCGCAGTGAACCATCATATGATTCGACAGCGGCGGCGATTCTTCTAGCAATATGTAAAAATCCGGAACCCTTCTTTAAATTGCCTCGGTGGCATAAACGACAACGTGAGAAGACTTGGGGTACGTGGTTTACAATAGCGCAAGAGATTCTCACTTTCCCTGCGGTGGAAGAACAAAAAAAGGCTGAAGAACCCAAGATTGAACCAAAACCGCAGCCTGTTTTTCATCCTGCTGAGAAAAGGGGAGAGGCATTTTATACCAAATTGCCTTCCGCAAGCGTGGATCCTGCTATAACAGGATTTCAAGATCTGCCTCCATACTCTCGCTTGCTCGTTGCGTCGCAACAAAAGACCAACACCCTTGCGAACGCTCAGCATGTCATTGAACTCCTCCCCGAAAAATCCACGCTTTCTCAAACAGCCTCGAATGAATTTTTGGATGCTGTGAGTCACTATGAAGAACAATCGACAACAGTAACTCTTTCCTTGCAGACAAAAGAGCTTTCAGAAGTAAAAGCAGCCTTAACAACGCAAAGAGATGGTGCAAAAACCCAGGCCAAGATGCTTCGCCACAAACTTGTCTCCCTTTTATACAAACGGCGAGAAGACCTTTTGGATATGACCTCCCTTCAAAATTCCATGGAGGCTGCAGGCTTTACCCAGCCCTCACTTATTCAAGACGCTCTGTTTGCCCTTCTCAGGCCATTTCCAGATGGATTTTTGGATTTAAATCCAGCGCTATCTCTTGAGGATGCTGCTTCTATGCGTGCAATCGCAATTGAGTACCTAGAAAACAAAACATTCTTTACTCATATCGATAGTATCCTTGCTGCTCTTGGTCCTATGGAAGAAGGCGCAGCTTCTCAAGAAAATCTGCAATCATTATATGCCCTTCTTCAAACCAAACGTGAGTATGTTGCGGCTGACGAGCCTCATTATCTTGTTTTCGAAGAAGCTTTTGGCCATATTTTGCGAAAAGATCAGATACAAAGCCTTGCAACTTTCATGAGCGGTAAATATTCCGCTGAGGTGATGGAGCTCATCATGGGAAGCGGAAAAACTTCTGTCCTGTTTCCTATCCTAGCCTACATTATGGCTAAAAATGGCAAACTGCCAATAATGGTGCTCCCAGATAATTTATATCCATCAATGGCCCCAGAAATTGCCCGTATATTCTTGCGCAGTTTTTCAAAGCATATGTTCTCTTGGGATACGCCTTTGAATGAGTCTATTTCCTTAGAAAAACTGCGCCTTATAGAGCAGGGGATAAAAAGAACATACCGTGAAGGAGGGGCCATTATATGTAAACCCATAGACATATGTGGGCTATTTTTGGACTTTCTGGCAACCCTTGATCTACCGCAGTCGAAAGAGACAGATGCAAAAACTGAACTCTATCAATCAATCTTTACTGAGTTTAAAAAACATGGACGATCTCTGTTTGATGAAGTTGATTCCATCTGGGATGTTTTGAAGCAAAACTTATTAACCAACTCTCCGCTTAAACCCATTGATCCTCAAGTGCTTGATGTTTCTACCATGCTGTATGAGCTCTTAGAATCGATCCCCTTGGAAGAAAAAACAAAAGCCGCATTTACAACAAAGGTTATCCCACAACTCATAAAGAAAGCGGTGAAAAGGCTGTGTGCATGGCCTGATTCCAAGATTCAAGAGGAGGTGAAAAAAAATATTCATCTTATTACCGAATACCTCTCTGGAACAAGGTCAGAAAAGGATATCGAATCACTTATTCACTGCCGGGGTGTGCTTGCTGTATGCTATCAACAGATACACCAGGTGCTTCCAGAAACCTATCCTCGAATTCTCGGGGTCCATTATGGAGAGGCTGCAGAACCTAATAAGCCATATGCTGTACCATATGAAGGGGGTTTGCCTACCCCTAGACGCTTTAGCAATGATCTTGAGGAAGTGAGCTGCTCACTTCAACTTTTCATGCAATGCTCTCAAGAGAAACTCCATGATCGGGTGCAAGAGTGGGTGCAACGTAACAAACTGCTGCTTACTAACGAAATGTTGCTTAACCCTAAGATTACTATCATGGCCTCGCCTAAATTCATCTTCTTAGCCAATATCCTCGGGGAAGAAATGGCGAAAGAACTCTGCTTTGGGCCGACATCGGCAATAACAAACAAAATACTCGAATCATTTCGAAAAGAACCTGTGAAAAAGATTCGGTTTATACAAGAAGTCTATTTGCGGGAATTGCAAAGGCCTTCTACCTATCAGCGCGTCAGCTCTCAACTCTATTCGCTCTTGTTTGAGATTTTTGGATTTTCAGGCATGGTGTGGAATAAAGATACCTACGCCACAGGCGTTCATGCATCAGTCTCGATTGAATCTGTTGGGAAAACTGCAAGTATTCTCCTTGGTGATGCTCAGCAGCCTGTCAAAGTATTTAGCGATTTAAAAGAAGTAGCTGACCCAAACCATGGGATTATTGACGTTGGAGGAAAGCTTGTTGATTATTCAGGCCAGGAGATTGCGCAAAGTATTTTGGATAGGAGTGATCCAAACATCATTAAAGGGGTTATTTTCTACGACAAGGAAAAGAAACCTTGTGTGCTTGAACGGGGAAAAACCCCTTATCCTCTATCTCAATGTACATTGCCGAAAACCGCCCTTACTGCGTATTGGGCAAAACCATTTACCACAGGCTCAGATCTTCAGATATGCCCCACAGCTGAATGCGAGGTTGTTATCAGCAAAGACACCATTCTTCGAGATGTGTTTCAGGGGGTTTGGAGGCCGCGAGGGTTGGGAAGAGGGCAAAAAGTCCATTTTGCAGTTGATCGGGAAACAGAAAGCATCATACGAACAACGCTGCACATCAAAGATATTCCTCTTACAAATGAACATATTTTAGCTTTTTCATTGCATAACCAAATTGCCATCCAAGGCCCCAATAATTATCGTGCGTTTAAAGATAAGGCCGAAAGCTTGTTGCAAAAACCTCTTATTGGCATGTTCCTTTCCCCGGATGCTCGTACCGCATACAAGCGATGCAAAGAGGTGTTTTTTTCTGAAAAGCCAAGAGATCTGTTTCAACTGTATGGAGCCCAAGTACAAAGATTACCAACAGACACAGCTCTTACGAATACTTGCGATAGGATTGAACACTCTTCCTCTGTTGCTTACCTGAAAGAGAAAGGAGCCCTTCCCACGCTTCACGAAGACCTCGAATCTCTTCAATCAATGAAAGCAGTGCTTCCTACACATGTGCAAGATATTCCCGAAGAGATAGGCGCAGGAGTTCAAATACAAGTAGCAACGCAGACGCAAACTTCAACGCAAACACTAACGCAGGTTCAGTTTATTTCCAATCCACAAGAGATAAAGAGGGATAAGTTTTTAGATTTCGGTGAATATCTAGAATCATTAGCAAGCGCCAAAGATTTTTCAGCAGCCACTCCACCATATACTCAGAAAACGATTAAAGAAAATCCTGTAACATCTATACAAAACGTGTTTGAGCCGGAAAAGGAAACTGCAAAGTACGCATCACTTTTCCCAAATAATTTTTTCGCAAGTCTCAACCTCTTTCCATGTGACGTTGAAGAATTCACTCCCTTGACGACGTATTGCCAGCCATTTAGCTATATGTTGTATGTTCGAGATACTAAAACAAAGGCCATACATTCAATTCTTCTTAATCAACAAGATGCTGTGGCCCTTCTTGAAACCTCATTTCCCCAAAAAAAGAGCCGGTATGAGATTGTGCTTGCCAATATCCATTCAGGCGAAATGTTTGCACATGGATCTTCGAAACGCCTTAAGACACATCTTGCAAAAGATATGGATTTTCTTATCAGAAGAGTTCAGGCAAAGATGTTATCAGGGAACATGAATCTATCCTTTCAAGAACAAGCGGCGTTTATTGCTTGGTGTTCCAGTTTAGGAGAGGAGGGGTTTTCCCAGGTGTGGGATTTGTGCCTAAAATATATTGGCGTCACACATCCAGAGGCAAGCGAAACAATGTGGGTGCTTTACCCCATCATTCAGGATCAGGGCATAAGTGTGACAACAAATTTACTCAAGCAGCTTATAGCAACGCTCCCTCAGGATCCCCAGCGAGAAATACTCGAACAACATCTTGCATTCTTAGAGAAAAATAAAAAAGTTACAGTTGAGATCATGCAAGACATTCTAAACCTCGCCCAAAAAAGCTGAAGTATTCGCGTTCCGTACGCAGTCTCTGGCCTGTGCTAGAGAGCGCGCTACCTTTATTTTTAAGTTTAGTTAAGCAAAGGTATTGTAGATTTTTTTTTACCACAGAGACCACAGAGCACACAGAGAAAAATTCATTTTTTCCTCTGTGTGCTCTGT
>PMZB01000253.1 GCA_003170575.1 Chlamydiia bacterium
TCTTCAGCATAGGCGTGCACATAGTCATCATCTTTGCTCTTATGGCTGATATTTTGGGGAAGTAGGTTTGATTCCGAAAAAACAGGCGTCACTGGAACTATAGGAGCTGTTTTTTCGGGATCCAAGATAATCTGTTCTGGAACAGCTTGTGTGGGTGGAGATTTCCAGACCGTTCCATACTCACCCTGTGCACAAGCAGGTGTGATCCACAAGGGATAATTTGTGCTCATCCCCATCCCTTTGAGCCATCTACATTGATTGCTTTCGCTGTTGTAGTATCGGATCAGAGGCAGTGGTGTCGGGCCTGGGATCACAAAATCCACTGTGGGAAGCAGGAAGTTGCCGAAGATTGCGTTGACATGATTAACGAAGGATGAGGGTAAGCTTTCTGCTGTTAGAGAAATATCACTCTCAGTGCACAGAGAGGGCGTAAACTGCTGAAGGAGTTCTTGTTCCGAAGGGGTTCCTGGTTGAGGAACATCTGCAACAAGTTTGCAAAAAAGAGACAGTATTAACACTATAATTAAGCGCATACACGTTCTCCTTAAAAAGAGGGAGGATCCAACCTAAGTTATGGGAAACAAAAAAGGGAAGAGGATTTTTGCAAGTTTGCACGAACTTGTTATGGATTTTTTAATTCAGAACTTCGTTGGCTTCAAGGGCATTTCTGAGGATGGCTTATCATTTTGTCCTAGACAAAAGATCATGAAACAAATTTTGAGAAGGTTCAAGCCTCATTACAAAGTCTTCAGATGAAGCCACAGTTACATTCCTAAAAAATGGAAAGGTTTGGTTCACAATTCTTAGAGAGGGTAAAGAAAAGACAAGCGTTCAAAAAGACAACCCACCGCTTTTGCATTACTGTAAAATTCATTCTTCACAAGAACCGTATTTATCATCAGAACACCCTGTCACACAGCTCACTTTCCGTAATAGTTCAGTTTAAAGCTTGATTTTTTTATTAGGTTACAATATACTTTTGACTAGTTTTTTAGTTGTTGAATTAGGAGGCTAATATGTACCTACCAGGAATAATTTCAACAGACGTTTTGTCTATACTAGTGAACTCTCTGGATTATCTCCCAGTCGCGAGCACCGTTAAAAGTCTCGCACATATAATTCACAAGGTTTTTCAAAAACCGAATGAACATGATCTTAGCCCTTCCCCTCATACATTTTACCCCCTTAACCGTGGAAATAAAGGATATTGCCGCGACATTACCCTTCTTGTTCCTGTTTTGGGCAATATAGTTATTTACCTTTGGGATTCTCTCGCTACAGTACGTGGAGATTGGTTCTATTCAAGAGTTAATAACAACCTAATCTTGTACATTTCAGCATTAGATAAAGCTGCTAGCTATGGCAATGTCCACGCCATGGTTCTCCTAGGCAACGAACTCCTGGATGGTATTAGATGCGAGAAAGATGAAAAGTTAGCAGTATCATGGTACAAGCAAGCTGCCGACTTAGGTAGCTATGAAGCTTTAAACGGTCTTGGGACTTGTCAAGAACAGGGAATTGAATGTCTTAAAAATGTAGAAAAAGCATTTGATTTGTACAGTAAGGCAGCAAAACAGGGCAATGAACTAGCCACGAACAATGTACT
Source organism: Chlamydiia bacterium (assembly GCA_003170575.1). Lineage (GTDB taxonomy): Bacteria > Chlamydiota > Chlamydiia > Chlamydiales > FEN-1388 > FEN-1388. The sequence goes on from PMZB01000253.1 coordinate 1,607, forward strand.
TCGGCTGTTATCTTCGGATAACGCAATAAAAAAATATCCACATTCAGAGGATGTTTTAAAGAATTTAGCAGAGCAAGGCAATAATGTAGCTATGGAAACCCTGGGAGACTTATACAATACCGGTCTTCATAAAGATGAGGACCAAGCAATAGAGTGGTATAGTAAAGCTTCTGACTCTGGGAATAAAAAAGCCTGGAAAAAACTAAAACAACTCGCTCATTTCCACCCCCTTGTAAATCAAATAAAAGACGCGAAAAGATTGATTCACCAGGGGGAGCCAGAAAAAATGTTTGAGAGAGGAAAAGAGACTTTATATAATGGCCTTTATGCTGGACTTCGATCTGTTCTTTTTGAACCTAAAGACGCCCTTGCGTTGCTTCGTAAAGCGGCCGCAGTTGGCAACCCCAAGATACAGGTAGAAGTTGGAAAGATACTCCAAGCGGAAGTAAGCTGCCGAGACCCTTCTTATAGCCAAGAGGCAGTAACACTGTTCTTGAAAGCACTTAAAAAAGATCCAACAGGACCAGCTGCATATTATCTCATCGGTAGTATACTGTGGGGGAGGGGACTACGGGAGGACAGAAAAGAGGGCGAGGAGCTATTGGCTGAATATAATGGATTATCTTCAGCCATTTGGGATTTCATGCAGGAAAGCAAAAAACACCTTCAGCTTCCAGCCGCGAGAAATGAATTGTGCAAATTATTTAGCGGTGTCTTGAAATACCGACCAGACCAAGGACTCATTGCCGAATTAACCAAAGAACCATATCGCAGCAAAACTGCTCTCAGAGTCCTCAGAAATAGATATCGACCAGGTGGTGTAAAATATCAGAAACCCTTAATACCACCACAAAATCAAAACAAAAAGACTGAAACCGATTTGCGAAGAGCCTTTTATGAATTCGAACAGTATGCAAAAGAAGGAGATATCCAAGCAAAATATGAACTAGCGCTTTGTTTCCTAGAAGGCAAAGGAGCTCCCATATCATTAGACAAAGCAAAGCCTCTCTTGGAAGAGCTGGTGTGGCATAAAAAATGTCCCCATCCCTTAAAGGTCGAAAAATTACTCAAAACATACTTCCCCCTATCTCCTTTGCCGCAGAAGGACCCTGCAGACCAATATGGTCCTTCGAAACTTGGCCCACTGATTGTAGAATTTGCAAACAAGGTGAAAAGGAGCGTTGAGCACCACAAGCTTAAATAACAACGTCAGTTTGGATTAGTAATTTTTTAAACAAAAGCTTGATCTTTTTGTTTAAGTCTGAATATACCATTAACTAAAGATGGTAACTAGAGAATGTTAACATAAAAAAAGGGGGTTTTATGCCAAGTCCTGTAAATTTTAGCCACACTTTTGCATCTGCCCACATTCTTCCTGCACGACCAGAAGTGAACAATCAAGAGAAAGTAGAAGTACCGAGAATTTTGGCCATAGGAAACAAAATTTTTGCAATTCTCGGAGAGATACTAAGCGTGTGTAGTATGTGTAGTATTTGTATTTCAGCATACTTGAATCACAATCCTGTGGTTTTTATACTGGCACTTACAGTCGGCATTATTTGCCTCGGCATCTTAGCAATTACCGCACTTACTAAACCGGCTGATATACCACCAGCACAGCCACCAATACCATTCATTTTTCATACTACATAATCTTGAGCTAAGATCAAGGAGCTGAAGGCCCTGAGGATGAGCTATAGGGAGATTGCTGCAAGGCTGGGGATAAATAACAAATCTGCATACTTACACCACAATGCTTTAGGACAAGTAAGAATCCTTTTCCATCTGCATCAGACTTTCCTATTTTACAGACAACTTCCTAGACATTTTTCGTAAAATCCTTAAAGGTAAATTCAGGGTCTAGGTGTAGTTCAGAGGCAATTTTCTTTAGAGAGCGAAAAGGAGTTGACGTCGAAACCCTTTCTTGCTCTCTCCCTGCAAATACGTAACCTTTCTTCCTGCTTTGAATATACTTTTTGATGTCCTCGAAAAGATACCAAGGATAGGAAACATCGTCTGAGAAATGGATAAGGGAGCGAGGAAAATCGATGTCTTCAATTTTTACTGAAAGCACTTCTTCAAGAGCTCTGTTCCCTCCAAGATAGAACATCTTGGCCAGAATTTGTTCCCGCAAATCCATATGGCTTAAGATTTCTATATAGGTTTCAAAAGGAATCTGCCTCTTCTGCACCAAATGCCGATCAAGATCGCAAGCTTCTAGCACATACCCAAAGGTTTCCTTGGAAAGCCACTCTGAAAAGGTTTTATACAAAAGAACATGATCTTCTCTCTTGTTGACAGTCCAGTCGCCATAACAGCGAATGTTTTCGATCACTAGCGTGGGATCCTGCAGGGAGAGATCTTTGAGAGTAACTGTCTTTTTCTTGTCTGAGATAAGGGGAGAAAGGCCTGTCTCAATCAGCTCGCGCATCAATGGATTTTCTTAGACTGACTCACCTATTAGGCGATTGTAAAAATTTAGGAAAAAAATGTGCTTTTACAGAGA
>PMZB01000087.1 GCA_003170575.1 Chlamydiia bacterium
ACAAAGCAACCCAGCAACTGGAAGACGAAGGTGTTCAAAAATTCATAGAGCCTTTTGATAAGCTGATGGACTCATTAAAAACCGCCGTAAAGCGTCATGAGGCATAAAGTGAGAAACTCAAAATCCAGCCAAATAACTCAGCCCTTTCACTCACGACACAGCAAAGTAAAAGATTATGATTTGCTTCGTCAGCTTGCTCTTAACCTTCGATGGGCCTGGGACCGCGGAGGAGATACTCTCTGGCAACAGCTAGAGCCAGAACTTTGGGAGCGCACCAATAATCCATGGGTAGTTCTTGAAACAGCCTCAACTGAAAAGATTGATGCTCTTCTTCGCGATCCTCATTTTAGAAAAGAACTGGATAATTTACTCAAGCTCTTACACGAAGAGAAGGATCGCCATCCTTGGTTTCAACAAATACACGCCGCCTCCCCTCTTACTTGTGTTGCATATTTTAGCATGGAGTTTATGCTCTCGGAAGCCCTTCCAATATATTCAGGAGGCCTTGGAAATGTAGCCGGCGATCAATTAAAAGCTGCCAGCGATCTGGGAGTTCCAGTTGTGGGAATAGGCCTTCTTTATCAACAAGGATATTTCCGTCAAATGATTGATAAAGATGGACATCAGCTTGCTCTCTATCCCTATAACGATCCTCAACAGCTTCCCATCTCTCCCTTATGCACACCTGATGGAGAATGGTTGCGCATAAAGATCTCCTTGCCAGGCTACCCATTATGGCTCAGAGCCTGGGAAGTAAATGTCGGAAGAGGAAAACTTTATCTTCTGGATAGTAATGACGCCGCAAACATGCCAGCCCACCGGGGCATCACAAGTGAATTATATGGCGGGGGCTCTGAGCTGCGCCTCAAGCAAGAGCTTCTTCTTGGAATTGGTGGATATCGGTTGTTAAAGGCATTAAGGATCAAGCCAGAGGTGTGCCACCTCAATGAAGGACATGCAGCTTTTGCTGTGTTAGAGCGTGCTTCTCAATTCATGAAAGAAAATCATACGTCATTTGAAGTCGCCCTAACCGCCACTCGACCGGGCAATCTTTTTACTACCCATACAGCTATTCATGCAGCATTTGACGTATTCTCACCCTTCCTTATTGAACAATACTTGGGAAAGTATGCTGAGGAATTCCTTGACATTTCAGTCGAAAAACTCCTTGCCCTTGGGTGTATACATCCAAATGAACCTTTTAACATGGCCTACCTTGCTATTCGAGGAAGTGGTGCCATAAATGGAGTCAGCCGCCTTCATGGGAAAATAAGCAGACAGCTTTTCAGTCCTCTTTTTCCCAAATGGCCAATTCCTGAGGTCCCGATAGGTTCTGTCACCAATGGGGTACATATGCCGAGTTGGGAATCAAGCCAAGCCGATTTTTTATGGACAAAAGCTTGTGGGAAAATGAGATGGCTTGGCGATACAGCTTCTTTAGAAAAAGATATCTTAAAAATCCCTGATGCCGATATCTGGCAGATGCGGTGTTCAGCACGTGCTGAATTAGTCAAATATGTACGCTTAAAGAACACTCAGGAACTAGAGGCCCGCGGCGCCCTCCTGCAAGAGAAGCTGTTTGACCCCAACACTTTAACATTAGGGTTTGCACGAAGGTTTGCCGAGTATAAACGGCCCAACATGCTGCTCCATGACAGCAACCGTCTGCTTCGTATTTTGACGAACAGAGACCGCCCTGTGCAGCTCATTATAGCAGGCAAAGCCCATCCTGAAGATGAACAAGGCCTTGCCTTGATAAAAGAATGGTTTTTGTTTATGCAGCAGGCTGCGGCACAGCCACATGTGATCTTCTTAAGCGACTATGACATGCTGCTCACAGAGCGGCTTGTCCACGGAGTTGACCTCTGGATAAATACCCCGAGAAGGCCATGGGAAGCATGCGGCACAAGCGGAATGAAAGTTCTTGTCAATGGCGGACTGAATCTTTCTGAATTAGATGGTTGGTGGGCAGAAAGCTATACACCTCAAGTTGGGTGGGCTATAGGAGAAGAAGGAATAACTTCAGACACACGCGATGCGAACATGCTCTACGACATACTGGAGAATAAGGTTATTCCAGAGTTTTATGCTCATGATGAAAACGGCCTTCCAACACGTTGGGTCAAGCGTATCAAAGAAAGTATGGCCCGGCTTACTCCTCGATTCTCTTCAAACAGAGCGGTGCGCGAGTATACAGAAACCTATTATCTACAAGCTGCTGATCGCTATTTGAAGCGAGCTAAAGACTCAGCTCATGTAAGCAAAAAACTGGTAGAGTGGCTGAAGTTGCTGGAGCAACATTGGGATGCTATTCATTTTGGCGAACTAAAAACTGTGGCTTCAGGACAAACCCTTTCGTGGACTCTACAGGTATATCTAGGAAAACAAGATCCAGAATCTGTAAAAGTGGAACTGTATGCCGATGGTGTGAATGGCGGCAAGCCTGAACAGATAGAGATGGTGCGCAAATCAGAGCACATCTATGAATGTTCGGTTACTACAACCCGCCCTGCTGCACACTACACTCCCCGCATCCTCCCAAAACACCACGACATACTCTTTCCACTAGAAGCATCCTATATCAAATGGCAACGTTAAACTCGGGTTAAGGAGAAAAGTATGGAAAAATCGTGGTCCAGTCATGATCTTGATCTCCCTCAACAATTAACATTGGCAAAGAGCAACAATTAACAGCCATGTACCCTATATATATCTGTGAGCGGCATATTGAGAGCTTTCTCGCCTCAAAGAATTAACATTACTTTTCTGAAGGAATTAACATCGAGAGCTATCTTACTCACCTGTTATCTGCACAACCGCTTCTTCAAAAGCCTGCTGGCTATCGAGATATTGATATACCTTATTTTGCGCAAGTGGACGCAAAGTTCGAAATTCAAAAAACCCTTCTATTTCCTCAAATTCATGTGCCAAGAGTCTTTTTTGCAGTATTCGCAGCTGGGCACAGAGCTCCAAGGCTTCGCGCCAGTTTTCAGGCTCCTTTTTCACTGCTTTTTCTATCTCGGCAAACCCTTGCTGGATTGAATTCCAGCTAATAGATGCAGCATTGTTTTCATAAAATCGCACCTCCTCTAACTTCTGTTGGATTTGCGTTCGCTCTTCTGGCGGAAGATTGCGTAATAGCATTTCCAAACTGTTCCACGTTTTAATAAAAGCATTCTGTATACGATTCAACTTTTCTCTTAGTTGCCGATTGATTTCTAAAATTTCCTTATCTCTTATTTGAGGAGCAGCTTCCATAGGGACGACATTATAAACTTCAGCATTCTCAAAATATTCCATAAACTCACTCAGCTCCATTGTAGACATAAGCAGTGGATCTTCAGTTTCTGTCACGTATAAAGGCTTCCATTGATTATTTAAGGAATCAAACCAGAGAGCTGCATGCTTTGACTCTCCCACTTCTCCCCAATTCATATCAGCAAAATGAAGGAATGGAGTAGGTCCCTCAGGAGTGCTTTTTGCAAGAGAAGCCGCAATTTTTAGCATAATTTCATCGCGCGTACTAAACCTTAACCATCCGAACCACAAGTTGAGTTGAATGCTGGACAATATATCATTCATTGAATAAGAACTCTTCTCGGGTAATGCTGCGAAAGCTTCCTGTGTTTCATGCTCTAGAATATTAGGGTCATCGTTCCCAAGTTTATGAATGAGGGTTGCTGCCTCTTTTCTTGACCATCGTGGACGAGCAAATTCTTCTCTAAGTTCAGCAGTCATCTTTTCAAAACTTTTTCTCCCTATCCATGAAAGACTAGGATGATTCGGAAGTAATCGGAACATATGGTGTCTTCCACCAGCTATGAGGGAAAAGGAAGGGTCATTCCCATATATCTTTCGTAACTCTTGGCTCATTTGCGTAAATCGTGAAAACCATCCTACTATGAGAGAAAAAGGGTCAAATACATTTACAGTATCTGACCTTAACTCCTTCATTTTTGCAAAAGGAAACCATGCTTTTTCTACAAAAACTTCTTCAAAAGAAAACCACCACTCCATCTCAGCTACGCGATGACTCTCTAGGCCAGCAGCAGGTTTAAGCAGGGAGACAAGCTCTTTGAATATCTCATCTGGCTGAGGTTTATATTGTAAGGCTTTTTCTGCAGGCAAATGCGAGAAAGCTTGATGGGATACAATTCGTTTAAAAAGTTCACTTTCAATCTTACAAATTTCAGTTGTAAAAGACTCTATTGAATAGAAGGCGTGTGCTTCACCTTGCCGTTCGATGTATGGTATTTGAACAGGATTAGATGGATCGCTTACAGAAGGAACGACTGAAAACCTTAGATCCCATTCTTGACACATCACTTCCAGAATGTTTTCCACGATTTCTTGTAACTCTGGGCCCTCTTTCCCAGAAAAGAATTTTTCGACAAACTCAATGCCATCCCATTTTAGAAACAGCTTGATTTCCCAAGGGGATTGGGAAGCGAATAGACCAGTATATGCATTTTCCCAAATTTGTGAGAGCAAAGCTTGAGTAGGAGCTTCGACCATACATCGAACACGCTGAAGCAGCTCAGCTGATTTACCATGGTCTGAACAAATCATTTCTAGCATATCATTCAGAGTAGAATTTTTGTTTTCCCCCTTTACTTTCTCCCAAAAACTTAAAAATTCTTCTTTTGTTGTGCAATCAAGCAGACTACATGCATTTTGTATCACGGAATTTTGGAAGAGAAGCTGAGGATCTAAAGAACCTATCTCCATTTTTAATGCTCTTGTTATAGGCCATTCAAGACCAAACAAGCGAATTTCCTTACCCCCAGGAATTTTGCGCTTTATGCTACCACTTGAAAGTAATCCTTTAAGATCTTCAAGATACCATCGCAACCTTGCTTCTCTGATCTCCAAGTGAAACCCTACTATAAAGCAGTTGCCTACATCCTTTTGTCGCCATCTTGTAAGGCTCGAACTAAAAGCGACAATCCTTGCATCTCGGTTCGTGCACGCCTGATCAATCGGGCGGAACAGAGATTCATTTACAACCCTTTCTCCAGGTGAATTTTTAGGCGGAGCTTCGATACTTTCGAGAATCTGTTCCAACTGTTCATCGCTTTGAAACTGATTCAATACTTCGATAGTTCTATAGTCAACGCCGCCTCTCCCCATTAAGAAAATTTCCTCTACTAATGGGATCATTCCAGAATTAACCAAACCATTTTTTTGAATAAGGGAAGAGGCGATCTGTTGCGGAAAAAACACCTCTAAAAGATTTAAAGGCTCATAAATTCCGATGTTGTCGTACTTCCCTATCTTTTCCAGGTATAACTTTTCATCTTCGATGAGAGCTTCTTTTGCAAGCTCATGAATGGCGGCCAAATTACTAGGATAAATTTCTCTATCGAGCAAAAAAAGAAGTTCGCCTGCCATCAGGTGAGCGTCATAAGCTTTTCTTTTTCCGATAAAAAGATCTTGAAGAAGAGGCAAGAGCAATTCCTTAACTTTTTCAGGCTTACCTGCTAATTGTTGGGAGAGAAGCTTCCAATCTTTCAAAAGGGGGCGATACTCTACATCAATCCCATACATTTTCATGATACTGTCTTGAGACTCTACAATCTGTTGCAAAGGGTTTTCAGAACTTTTTGCTGCTTCAATATCCTTCAAAAAAGTCGCTACCGTCTCCTCTCTCGACATTCTCGCTTTTTTTGGCTTGCTTGGTTCTACTTCTGCATGGCTTTTTATGACATACTCTTCAAGCGAAGTTTCTGCTTTCCTTTTTCTTCTTGTCGACTCAACTTCTACTTCCATTGGCACTGGAGTTTCTTTTTCAAATACTTTTTCCGCTTTTTTTGATGCAGTTTTTGGGCGTTTTGTTACCCTTTTTTTTATCTTTTCCCCAGATGGCTCCTGGGCCGCTTCAAGGGCTTTTTTTGAAACCTTTTCGGCTGGGGTTTCTGCAGCTCTTTTTTTTGTAGTATAAGATGGTCCAGGTAAATCGCTACCTGATCTGGGAGGCGTGACAGACATAAATGCTCCACTAAAGGATCAATTTTATTCTGAATAGAGGTTCTTACTCAAAAAGTCAAGCCTTTATTAGATCGTGGAAGGTCAGCTTTTTTCTTTGATTTTATTTA
>PMZB01000268.1:0-2021 GCA_003170575.1 Chlamydiia bacterium
CACTTATGATGTCCTGAACAACTACGTCAATAGGTTTCTCTCCCTTGCTGGTTTTGTCCGGCTTGGGTTTTCCCCTGCCTACGAGTTTTTCAAGTTCCTCACTTAGTTCCTGGATTCTGGCATCTTGTTTATCAATCAAACCTTGTAAATCCTTTATCTCCTGTTGTCCCTGCAAAGCCATAGCAAGTTTCAGGGCAGCATCTTTTTTAAGGGTGCCGTTCCTCTCCATATATTGACCTAAAATTTCATTATCACCTTTTTCAAGAACGGTCTCAATTTGCTTGGACTTCTTGAAATTGGGAAATAACTCGTTGAGGTAGGCTACGGAACTTTTTACAGATTCGGCATAGTTCTTTTGCAAGTCCTTAACCCTTTTCTGTTTTAAAAGCACGTTGGCCTGTTCCTCTTTCTGGTCGGCAATAAATTGTTTTTTTGCTATAACTAAAGTTCTCTTGATGTCTTTTTGTTTTGCTTCATATTCGTCTTCATCATCCCACTCTTTCTTGGGACGGAAGTCTTCTGCCTTGAAGTCACCGGGGAAATAATGCAAAAGGACGGTCTTCTCGTCAATGTCATCAAACTTCCTGTTTACATCCAACCCGTTAATCTTTTTTATCAGGTTATCTTTCCATGACTGATTATTAGCATAGTCATTGATTGCGTTTGCAAGCAACGGTTCTTCTTCGGCAACGTCTTTGAAAAACTGATTTGTTCCTTCAAGTTTTTCGTTTATCTTAGGTAATTCCTGTGAGTCTTTTCTCCATTTACTTACAGACTCTTTCAATTTCTTGTCCCAGTCTTCCGCTTTGGTGTCAATACCCAGTTCATTACCCCATTTTTTTACTTCGTCAAGGTTGAGAAATTTACTCCCTTCCTTGCCTTTGTTATTATTTTTTAGTTTTATCCCGAAGCCGGATGTTTCAAGAACTTCCTCCTCTGCGGGTTTATTTTTTTCTTCAACTTGTTCTTTGGTAAATACTACCTTGCCCTTGTCGTCAACGGCATCACCGTCTTCATTCATGGCATATTCCACACCCTCGATGGTCTGTTTTTTCACATCTTCGTGTGTTTCGTCCTTCTTTTCTTTCTTGCTTTTTTCAAGCATATCCAATACCGATTTTATTTCGGGTTTCTTTGCCAGTTCAGGATTATTAGCTACTGCTATGAGTATGCTGTTTAACTGGTCTTCTGACATAGTTTCTTCCTTTGTTTCCATGTTATTTTGCTATTTGTTGTTGATTAGTTTTTCCTTGTTGTTTTATTGCTTCGCCAAGCAGCTTTACATTTCTGTCTGCCTGTGCGTTCTTATTATCGTTAGCCATTTTAGATTGTTGCTGGTCTTTTGCGTCCTGTATCATTCCCTGTTGCTGCTGTTCGTTCCGTTCATCCTGCTGCTGTTTCTGCTGTGCCATCTTCTTCTTCATCTCCTCATTCTTGCGAAGTGTCCTTCTCAATTCCCTTGCCACATCATCCATCGTTCCTATCCAGTATGTCTTAGCGTAACCCTCTGCATCTAATAATCCACCGGAGAATAACCTTGTGCATTCCTGCATAGCCAAAGTCTTATCTTCAGGGGCAACCCGCTTTATGTCTATCCTGAAATCTTCCATGAGCATATCCTTGGTAATGATTATGGCTTCGGCTCTTTCATCACCTGTCATTATCGCTAACTTCCTCGGATTGTCGGCATATATCTGTTTCCCCTGTTGCGCCATAGCCCTATAAGTCTGTCGCAATATTTCGGTAATGGCAAAATAGTAGTCTTCCTGTATTAATGAACCACGCTGTATCATGGCTTCTGTAACAGATTTTAATTCTCTCTGTCCTCCCCCCTCGCCCGTCATGGCTTCATTGATGCCCGTCATGCCTTCGGCAAAACCTTTTAATACATCCACCACCTTATACATTTCATAAGTGTCCTTGGTGCCTGTATTATGATATTCTCCAACTGCATTTGTTATGCCTATACCTCCGGTGTCAAGAACAATAGGTTTACCCAAATTCATATTCCTGTTAATCTC
>PMZB01000268.1:2041-5136 GCA_003170575.1 Chlamydiia bacterium
ATGTTGCTCTCGGCCATAGAGGATATTCTGTTAATATACCTCTGTATGTCAAGCATCATATCCATCGGGGACCATATTACCCCGTTGTGATATTTGAATGTTCCGCACTTATAAGGATATTCTACATTTGACGGTGAGAACATATATACTTCCTGGTGTGGAACCTGCCCATATTCGTATACTATGTCGGTACTCTTTTGTTCATTACTCAACGGCTGAACATACTCGCCGGGGGTAAATATGCAATATGAAAGGTTGTCAACCCATATCTTTGTCTTCTTCTTTCCGTCAAGAATATCTGAATAGGCTTTATTCTTTGACTTCACCAAGTTCTTATCTGTATATTTAGGTTTACCGTCATTCCCGTCGTCACCATTAATACGTGTAAAAAAATCATAACCAAATTCGTCTTTTACCCATCCGTATTCCTGATATTCCCCGTCCTTCCAATACATCTCAACAATAGGCACCTTATTATAGAACCAGCCCACGAAATTATTAAGCCAGTTGGTGTTCTGATTGTTTGACCTTACAGATTCTTCAATGAGTCTTTTTTGTTCTGTACTTATATTCTGCCATCTCTCAAAGACATCGGTAGAACCCATATAGTTATACTCGCCCATAAATTCACCGTCTTTCAGGTCGGGGCGACGTGCATTCGTGTCAAATAAAAATCTGTCGGGATCTGTAACTTCCCATATCTGTTCACCGTTCTGCTCATACCCTTTTAATATTCCAAGACCGGTAACGCCTAAATTCTCGGCAACACGAACTTTATGTGTGTCTATCTCGTTCCTGTCTGAAATATTCTGTATTAGATTGGTGATGCCCTGCTGTAATGTGTCGGTATAATAATTGTCAAAGATGTCATCTGTCTCTCCAATACTGTCGCCTATGGGAAACATAGACTTCATAGTATCTTCGTAAAACCCACCGGCTTTCTTGGCTATAATAGTCCTTAACCGCATTGAGTTCAATTCTCTCTCCATGCGATTTATTACCCCGTCGGAAATAGAAACAGCTTTATACTTATAGTCTATTCTTATAATATTCCCGATATACTGGCGTATCTTCGGGCTGCAAATGTCCAATACAAAACGTATCCTGTTTCTTACATCCCCCGATTCGTCCATAAGGAACGGCTCAAGGTCATCATTATATATCCACTGATTGCCCTGATAGAATGCCCAATCTATTAAACACTTTGTCTGGAAGTCTCTTACCACAGGATTAATTGATGCGCCAAGATAATACTTAGACATATCAAGATGGTAATTCTCGTCCTTGCCCTTATATTTTGATTCGGGCGTGACTTTGTTTGGTCTGGTAGTATTTTTGTTTACTAATAGGTCGAGCATTTATTTATTCTGAATCTTCACGCATCGCCATGTCCATTAATGTCATTCCGGCTTTGCCTTTTTGTTGTTTCGATTTTGATCTTTTTTCTGCTTTGAAACCATATCCTTGTTCCACAGAATTTATCAAAATCGGAAGATTCTGAACAATTTTTACTTGCTCTTCAACGGTGGTCTCTCGATTGTGACTTTGCTGCCACGCTATCTGAAATGCGTGTTCCGCAATAATTCGTGCTTTTGTCCTTATGTCCGGCCTGAAATTTTCCATCCTTGCGATAGCATCCATGATGTTATCGGGGAACTTGCCGGACATCCATTCCTGCCTGTCTTTTTCTGAAAGAACGATGTTGAGTTTGGAAAATCTTAGACAGTAAGTTATCCTCTGCTCTTTTGTTGCCTTCTTGGTTACTCTTTCCCCTTTTTTGTAATTTACTATCTCCTCCCAAAAAGGACTTGTCCTATTCCCCATGCACCATACGAAGACCATCTCTTTGGTCGAGAGCTTGTCGCTACTAAATTCTGGTATCGTGTCAAGTTCTGGATATTCATTGCGAAGGTCTCCGTATGTGTCAGGGTTGAATAATAACATATTATTTTGCTAAGTAAAGAGCCGGTGCTGCAATAGTGCGGAATACTGCTGTGAACGCATTTGCTGTCGTTGCAGCCGGAGTTGCAAAACTCTGCCCAAACAAACAGTAAATAACATCATATACGCTTACAGACTGATCCATGCCTGCTACACCTTTTCTGAATTTACGTCTTAAAACCGATATAATATCATAAGTGTTTCCGGCAACATACATATTCGGTACGTCTCTCAATACCTGATCTGCTGTTCCTACCGGCTGTACCATCTGAATTTTTGTTCCGTACAGTAAGTCAACAAGTGTTCCTGCACTTGAAAAAGTAATTGCCGAACTGTTGTAGGTTACTCCGTTTACGCTACAAGTGAATGTAGTTGTCAAAGGAGTTGAAAGTATGATACAGTCATATCCGTTGATGTCTGCATAAAGCGTCCCGCCTGTTCCAACAAGACCGTCAACGTGAATAACATCACCTACTGATAAGCCGTGGGCAACTGCTGTCGTGAATACTGCTGTGGCGTTGGTGCTTACACCGGAAATTGATACGGCTACACCTGATGCAGTTANNTACGGTTACTGCACTGTCATACTGGAAAAGATTAACATTGCCATTGTCTGCGAAAGAAGTGGTAATATCAAAATAAGTGTTTCCTGCTGTATAGGTCATTGTCCAGGGAAGTCCTGCCACACCTGCGAACATAGTCAAATACTGGCTGTAAAATTCTGCTGCCAAAAACGCTGCCGTGGGTGCTACTGTACCCGTGTAATATGTAATAGGAACCTCGTAAGGACTAATAAGCGGCGCGCCTGCTGGAAGAGCATTCTTCATTCCGTTGGGTGCTTTAATTCTTACTGTTATTGCGCTCTGTGCGGGAATAACAACGCCCGTTGCACCAAAGTTTACCCGCTTTACCGGCTTTACGGCTGCGGCATAAGCTGATAATGATGCACCAAGAACATCTGCCCACTCTACTGATTCACCCCAACCCTGATTGGTTACGGCTCCTGCTGTTACTGCTAATTTACCAAGGGTTACAGCGATACCTGCTGTTGCTGTAGTGTTGACCACAGCGACCTGATTCAAATCTAATGTTTTCATTTTTTTTGTTTTAGTTTAGTTATTGATTAAATTTATTTTATAAGCCATTCTAATATA
>PMZB01000016.1 GCA_003170575.1 Chlamydiia bacterium
GATAAAAAATCAAGGCTGATTGAGATAGACGGGAAGATAGTAAAAGATCAAAGAATTCCTTCCTTTATGAAAGATTACTATAGAAAAAATCTGCAAAATTTTGCAGAGTTTTATTACGGAAGTGGAATAAATATTTGGACCGGAGATCAACGACTCTATCAAAAAGAACTAGCCGGAGATTCATGGGAACCATCATTCAGACAGGTAAACTACTTTGAGATCGATTCGGTTTTTGAAAAAATACGACAGTATGCGATAACTGGAAAGATTGTATCGCTCGTTGGAAATATTAATGATTTATTTGTTCTCAACGGCTATCCGATCGGAGTCGTGGATGTTAGTACAATCTATAAGTATTGCTTTATACATTTTCGGGTTTTTAATAGAGATGAATCTATTCGAGGAATTATGACTAATTCCGGCGAACAAGCGGTCTATGAATCATTTATGTACAAAAGCTTAGATTATGTACAAGGGATGGAAATGAACCGATTGCATGAGCATCTCCTGTACAAATGGGATAAAGAAAAATGGCCAGGGGAATTAACTCAACTTATGTGGAATTCTCCTTGGGCGTGCAAATATTCCGAATCTCATTCTGTTCTTTGGTCATCGTATTCTCAGGAGGCATTAATGGGGCTGAGAGAATATTGTGAAAAATTTCTATTGCAGATAGGCAACTGTTTAATAAATACCGAAGGAGAAGATATTAAAGAGCTTGGGGAAGTTTCTCTCTCAGATCTTAAACGAGTTGTTAATGATCCGAAATTGAAATGTTGTGTTGAGAGTCTTGTCAGGTACTGGCGCGAGATTGGTTTAAAAGCGAACATTGTTTTAATGGAAATTCCCGGATGGAAAGAGGCTTTTGAGAAAGCAGTGACAGAAAAGATCATAAAATTACGTGATGTCCAGAACTGGGCTGAAGACCTAGGATTGTGGAAAACCTTTATTGAAAAATTTGGCAAGCAGCGACTTGAAAATTTATACCGCATATGCGGCCTCTCACAGTGGTTTTCCTAAGGTTGCCAGAGAAAGGAAGTACCGGGCCTGTTCTCCATGGTAGGATTCCCAGGCTTTAAGCTATACCCATCGCCAGATTTTTAGAAGAGGTATGGTGTCGTACGAAAGTGCGGGCAGCTCGATTTTTAGGTTTGTCTTCTATATCAATAGTAACATCTTTACCCAACAGGTTTAGGAAGTGCATAAGCCTTTCCACAGAATATCCTCGAAAAATCCCTTTCAAAAGTTCTGACAATTTAGGCTGAGAAATACCTAGAATTTCTCCACACTGTGTTTGTGTGAGCTTTTTTCTCTTGATTATCTTAGATATTTCCAGAACTAAATTTGCCTTTGTGACCATATCAGCATGATTTTTATAACCGAGATCTTCGTATACGCTGCGGGCACCCTCGTATACCTTTGCTTCGGGACACTTCTTATTTTCCACGGTTTATCTCCTCAAGCCACTCAGGATACAACTGCTCCGCATATTTTAAGCGGGCTTTTACCAGATCTATCTCTTGTTTTGGTGTGGCTATTCCATGTTTTGATTTCTTTTTAAACACATGCAACACAACAACTATTTCCTTGAAACGGGGTTTTTTTGGCAACAACAGCAATTTCAGGAGAGGTGGGAAGATATTGTTTTCCTGCCACATCTGAATAAACATCCTTGATACGCAAACCACAAGCATGAAGTTCCGATTCAAGTGCAGGCAGGGTAAAGCATTGAAGCCAGTTGAAAGACTCTCTTGAAGAGTCTTTTTCTATAATTGTGTATTTGTCCAGGATCAGCTTTTCTGGTTGATATTTGAACTTATTGGTGAAGACAAAGTAGGGGTCTTTCGACCAGAAGCCATTGCCAGGGCAATATTCATATTCTGTTTTTTCAGAAGCTGCGTCGAAAAATGCTATGGATGGCACATCCAAGAGCAAGGCTCCATCATCTTTAAGGCTGTTATAAAAGATATGTAGGAGTGTTTTTCGTTGAGAAGGATTGAGAACGCTAAAATCGCAAAATATGAGCGTGATTAGGTCAAATTGTTCTTGAGGCACATACTCCAAATAGTTTTGGACAAGATACTTGATTGGCAAGTTTTCGTTTTTTGCTTGCTCTCTCGCATACGCAATAGATCGTTCAGAAAGATCAATGCCAGTGACCTGTGCGCCAAGTTTTGCAAAACGAGAGGTATAAAGTCCCGGGCCGCACCCAAAGTCACAAATTTTTGATGAAGAACTGAGATTAAAGTGGTTGAAAATCCAGGAACAAGATTCTTGAATGAAGGCTTTCCTCCTAGAAGCAAGATCAACTGACTCGTCTAGGTGAAACTTCAGCATCTGTTGAGACAGATATGGATCATTCCAAAGAAGAGGAGTTGTATAAAATTCAAATGGCTTTGGTTTCTGATTGATGCGTGAAAGTTCTTCAAACATTTGAAGGGCCCTACAAGGTAAATTGTCCAGCATTTTGCGGCAATCATAGCAATTGAATAGGTAATTTTCTACCTATAACGGAACAGCGGAGGGAGAGAATCGATCTCTCCCTCTGTTGTTGGAAAAATTACTTTCGTTCGAACGCTTGGATGCCTTGGTTGATTATTTCTTCTATTTCTGGCGGAAGTACCCCTACATAGTGCTTAGGAAATGACTCGTAATCTTTCTTTAACCACTTCATAAGTTCGATTGCTTCAGGATCAGTACGATTTTGTTTCAACACAGTAACGTACTCTCTTAGAGCTTCAGTGCGCGCTTGAACTTCATCAGCTCTCTCATTCTTATGACTTTCCAACAAGTACTTTGCTACGTGTTTGTTAAGGTCATCTGCTCCACAGGGGGCAATTTTCTGACGAAGCTCTTTGAACCTTGCTATTGGAAAAAGTCTATCAAACCCTTCATCCCATTGAGCATGTTTTTGCCGTCTTACATCTATTCCTTGTTGAACTGATTTATACAGCTCGTAGATTTTGGCAATATCGCTTTTGGCATTACCAGAAAGTTTTTCCCAAAACTCTGGTCGCATCGCGTCACGTGCAAGCCGGTCGGCTTGACGCACCCAGATTGGCGCATGCTGAACTGTTTCATAGTCTAAAGGCCATGTAAAGAACTTATTCAGTTGCTCAGGGGATCCCTTAAGCTGCTCTGCCTTCTCATTCAAGGCAAAAAGCTTCGTGACATAACGAGAAATCATACGGTCTCTTTTCGCTTGATCAATATACACTCCATATTAAGTCAATTTTAATGGGTAAAGCGGTTGAAAATCCAGTGCGTTTAGGTTTAACTTGGGTTAAGGTTTGAAAGGAGAGAAAAGGGAGAAAATCTTTCCCTCTTTAAAGGGTATAGAGTGTTGTTCTCAAACTGTCAAAAATGTATTCTGTTCTGAGAATAGTGGAGGGAGAGAAAATGTTAGTAAGCGGACTGCCAGGGGTGCCTGCGGGGGTTGTGAATCTCGAGGGAGCTGTTCCAGCTGAGGTATGTGACAAATCGCCAGGTATTCTGTCCAAAGTATGGAAAGATGTTGCCTCTTGTGCTGATTGTATAGGCGCATATAAAAAGAGAGTTTTTTCTTGCATTGAAAAATATGGGCCACAGCTTCAGTTAGGTCAGACAGCTCTGCTTGTCTCTCTCATTGGACTTGTGATATTAGGCTCCTCAATAGGCATTCTACCGATTAGTTTAAGTACAGCTGGTGCTTTGATATTAAAATCATCTATATTGAATATATGCCAGTTTTTGCTACCGTATTTTCTGGAGAAATTCTCACCCCCACAAGCCCAAGATAAAAAAAGGCAAGACCTTAATGTGATTGTTAAAATGGCACAAGGCTCTCTCTTTATAACTTGCCTTTTCTTTCCAGTATGTGAAGAAATAATTTTTAGAAAGCTTCTTCCTATGGTATCCATATCTTTGCTTTGCGTTACTGGGATGGGATATCCAGTTGCTCGTACTATAACAAGTTTGGCGGTGAGTATTCTTTTTGCTGTCGTACACATGCCGAACTATAAACATTGGGCCAGAAAGCTAACAGCCCTTAGCGCGGCCTTTTTGGGGTCCTACTTTATCCTCTTCCCTGCATATTATGCTGGAGGTTTGTTTGCATCAATTTTTGTGCATGCAGTAGGAAATGTAATTATTACGACCGCAATGAAAATGTATTTGTTTTTGTTTTATCCACAGGATGACCCTCAGCATTTATTCTCGAAAAATCAAATCAATAGTTAGCTATATTTCTAGATTGAGCTGACATTTAATTT
>PMZB01000204.1 GCA_003170575.1 Chlamydiia bacterium
GCATTTAAAGACCGGTGCTCCAAAAGTGATCCCAAAGGAGGTTCCCCAAAATACTTCCCTGAATGACTTGGAGGTCTTATTTGCCAGCATTCCTTGGAGGGAACTAAAACATGAAGATCTTAAAGACATGTACGAATTTGTTTTTGAAACTGATTATAGACGTGCGAATATTGAGAAAGCTTTGCACGGTTTACTTACGAAACTTATCAACCGAGTGCGAACGAGAAAGGTAGATATCGATACTCCAGCACAAAAAAAGGCTCTTGAGAATTTTTATAAGAAAATAGAGCTAGCACTGAGGCACATCTGCGCAAAACTCCTTGCAGAGAATGATCTTGCCAAGACCATAAAGTTCATGAAGGAAATTCTCCTCGCTCAGAATTATTGTGGAGGCAAACTTTTTTATGTAGCTACAGATCAATATTTTCAAATATGTGAAAACCGGACTGAAAACCCAAAAGAATATATTGAAATTTGTTTAGCAGAATTTAGGCAAATCTGTTTTGATCTTGTTGTCGGGCGACAACCTGACGGAACAGACGTTCATGTTACTAATATAGCATTATTCGAAATTGGGAAAAAGCTTGGGTTACCTAAGGCAATAAATACCTTTGATGATCCATGCTTAGGAGAAGAGACAGACGATGTTGACATTCCATGTATAGAGGACAAGTTTTTTGAGGAAGAATATACCCCTTACAAGATAGTCACAGGATACCTCTTGCCTACTATAGAAACCGACGCTGCTGCAGGTGAGCACTATGCCGCTCTTCAGAAAAACCATATGCCTAAAACATGGAATGATAAAAGATTTGTCCCCATGTATAAAGATCTTGCTCAAATCCCTAAAGGAATAGACAGGGATGTAAAAGCGCGCGCTTTATTAAAAGAAAAATATGACATTGAGCCTAACCCCTTGTCAACCCCTGAACAAGTCATTGAAGACGAGAGACGAGATGACTACTTTACGAATTTTGTCTATGACAGCCAGTCAAAACGCTCCTACGTAGCCGTCACAGCGCTTCTCGAAAAAATTGGCGTATTAAAGTGTATTTTCCACTAAAACTTGTGCTTGCGAAAAAGCCTCCTTTGCTTCAATTTCAACATTGAAAGCTAAAAAACTTGGAGTGAAAAAATGTCAGACCAAGATCGAGCATTCATGCGGCAAGCTATTTTGAAGATGCGCGAGGCAGGTGTTATTCAGAAAACTGGAGGGCCTTTTGGAGCTCTAGTAGTCCTAAATGGAGAAGTTATAGCGTGTGCAGGAAACAGTGTGATAAAGGATCACGACCCCACTGCCCACGCAGAAATGAATGCCATTCGCGAAGCCTGCCGCAAGCTTGGCACAGCACATCTATCCGGTGCTATCCTTTACTCAAGCTGTGAATGTTGTCCTATGTGCTATGCGGCTGCGTACTGGGCCCGGATCAGTAAGATCTACTATGCAGCCTCCTGGGATGATTATAACGACATCTTTGATGACTCAAAGATAAACCAAGACCTGTTGAAACCCTATCCTGAACGACTGCTAGCACCTCAACAAATCCTTCGCGAAGAAGCGCAAGCAGTCTGGAAAGAGTTTAAGGCTCTGTCTAATGGAGCAAGATACTAGTGTCTATTTTGCAGTGGGATCTTTTTTGTTCACGATGAATTGAAATTCACTCCCCTTTTTTTCTGGCCCTGGAAGGCATATGGTATACTTGACGTTGGGTTTCAATTCACAAACATCATCTATAACGTAGTGGTGCTCTAAAAGGCCATTTTTTTTAAAGGTAAATGATTGAGTCAGGTGAAGATTTATTTCCTTACCTCCTTCAAGGATTTTTCGTACAGCGATCACCTTCAAATAGGTCTGTAACCGAGGTTCCGGTAATTTACTCCACTCTTCGAATGCGGCATATATTTGCCAATCAGTCAGCACCTCTTGTAATGAGGTAAGGTGGAGTATAAAAACATTTCGTGCTTTACTATATGCAAGCTTTAATTCCCATTGCCCTGGATCACACTGCAAAGGTATGCACTTTGCTGAACCAAGCTCAAGCTTTTGAAGGCATTCTGGAAAAGATTTTTCATCACTGACGAATGAACCTCGAACCAAAAGTTCCCCTTCATACAGGCATTTTTTTGCATCTTCAGCTCTTGAACCTGGATTTCTTTTTTCCATAGCAATTAGAGGAGAAACATCGGGAAAGATGAAGGGGATTTCAATGGGAGCAGAATGAAAAATGGATCGTGCAACATTTGTGATGCGAATAATAAAAAGATGCAGCCAGCTCGGTTTCGCGCAATCAATAAAATGTTGCAATGCCTGTAGATTGCCTTGTAAAGCATTCGACGGGCACCCTTTCTTCAGAATTTCATCTTCCAATAGATTTAATTGGATAGCATCAGACTTGACTTGGTTTACATTTTTTACAAGTTCCTGAAATTGAGGACCAGCTCCGCACCCAATAAACCATTCCTTCACTCTCTGAGACAAAGATTTTTTGCCGACCATGCAAATAGTGCCATCATTAACCTCAAAACCTGCTGGCTTGATTGCTTGCACTTGATAAAAACTATCGGAAAAAATTGGACGAACGCTCATATATATATGCCTCCACATTGTGTTTAAGAAACCATTTCTAGAAATGCTTATTTCTTAGGGCATTCTAGCGTGGGAGACATTTTAATGGAACATCTACCCAATGAGGCATTCTTTGTTCTATATCAAACTCGTCTTCGTTTGCACGGCGGTTCGTGAAACGGTTCTGCGTGCTCAGTTGTTACTTCTTGCCTGTTCAATAAAGATAGGATCAAGTATTTGTTATTAATGATTCGTTTTCATAATATTCTATCAAGCGAGGCTTTTTGATGGAACATAAAACTAAAAAATTAAATACTAGTAACCCCGGCAAATTTGAAGAGTTTAAGCGCCTTTTCGAAGAGTCTGGATATACACTTGAAGGCACAGCTGTAGATCTTCCAGAGATTGATGCTGACCATCTTACCATTGTTGTCAATAAAGCAAGCCAACTTGAAGAAGACATCATCGTTGAGGATACCTCCCTTGAAGTAGAAGGCGCCGAATTTGGGACAAATATTCGCTGGCTTCTTGACCATCTTCAGGAATACACCGGGCGAAAAGCTCTGTGGGTTGTACTATTAGCCGTTCGTCAAGGCAACGAAATTCTTATCTACAAAGGAACCGTTCTTGGCACTATTGTGAATCCAAAAGGCACATCTGGCTTTGGATTTGATCCTTTTTTTCTCCCAGAAGGTGCTACACAAACGCTTGCCGAATCCAAACCTGATCACTTTAACGCCCGAGCCCAAGCGGTCCAGGCGCTAGTCACAGGTAATATTTGGGCCAAACGCCCAGTCATGAAACAGTGGAAAGGACCCTGGCAAAAGAAATGACCTGCCGTCCTTTTCTTTGTTCGTGCGTATATGCATATTTACATAAAAACATAAAGATGCTAGTATTAAGGTATACTTAACAGAGGATATTTCTATGAGCACAT
>PMZB01000140.1 GCA_003170575.1 Chlamydiia bacterium
AACTTGTGACAGAATTAAAAAATACAAGTTTTATCGGAGTGACTATCGGTGCAGGTGTAGCAGCATTCGCAACAGTGGGTGTAGCAGTATTGGGATCATTTGTATACTGCCTGATAGCAGTTCCTACGGGAAATCCTGTTACCACGGGGTTAAAAGTAGGGATATTGGCGAGTGCAGTATCAATGGTTTGGGCACATCGTCGGGGATGTTTTCGACAAGCATATTGGGACCGATTGGCAGAGCAGAGTGGCCCAATTTATCCATATCCATCCGGCTACTACGGTTACTACCTCCATAGCTAATTTCCTTCATGGAAGGCATACATATGACCCACATGGGAGACAATGCTACGAATAAGACGGTACTACACCGGATTCCAACATTCCCTGACATACCTGTTATAAGAGGAACGAAAAAGGGAACGATCAGAAACCAGGGTTGGTTGTGGAAAAGAAATATCCCTGTTGCAGTGATTAGGCCCGCAAACAATGTGACAAGAAGTCCCTGAATATTTACTCATTTGACGATAAATATAAGTTATTGCAAACCACTTATGGACACGAAAATCATTTTTAGGATCATTCAGCCCTAACGTTAGGTAATTTTTTATGTCATCAATCTCTTTCACTAAAGTCACAAAATCTAATCCCGAAGAAGTCTGCGGTATTTGTTTACAGCCTTCGGGTACGGATTTTGTTGTCCATGATGGCGGTAAAGACAATACAAAAATTCATCCATTTGATGTGAAATGTCTTAAAACATGGTTTGCTGAACACTCGGACAACCCAACATGTCCTACGTGTAGAGCAAAGGTGAATACTCAGTCTCTTTTCTCTTGGAAAGAAAAACTTGTGACAGAATTAAAAAATTTAAGTCCTATCGCCATGTTCATCGGCGCGAATATAGCACTCGTCGCAACAACACTAATATTCGGCATAGCAGCAGATTCTATGGGATATTCTCTTTGCAGTGAGGGAGAAGTAAAGATAGTGATAGTGGCGAGTGCAGGATTAGTAGTTTGGGCACATCGGCGAGGAATTTGTGGGATGGAGAGGGCTGCCGAGCTCAATAGAATGGGCTACTATGACGTGTTCAGTGGCCAGTTCATCCCTTCTTCATGAAAGGTATACATATGGCGCCACATGGGAGACAACCCAGGCGACAAAGAAGTACATGTAAGTTGCAAGCACGTCATTACATGCTGTCACAATGGGGCCTGAGGCTATTGCTGGATCTATGCCAAATCTAGCAAAAAAGAGCGGAGACAGCGTGCCTAAAATGGTGGCAGTAAAACAAGCTCCACACACCCCAGAGCTTACAACAATACCGACAAAAACAGGATCTATTGGCACATTTTGCAAGCCAGTAATATTAAGCGCATAGGCTGCCAAGCCGCAGAGGATGCCGAAACTCACGCCGATTAATACACCTATCCGAAGCTCGCGTGCAATTGCCACGCCAACGGTGCTTGGCGAAAGCTCCCCTATAGCCATGCTACGAATAAGAACCGTACTGCACTGGATCCCGACATTCCCTGACATACCTGTTATCAGGGGCACAAAAAAGGGAACGATCAAAAACCATGGCTGGTTATGGAAGAGAGATATCCCCGTTGCAGTGATAAGGCCCGCAAACAATGTGACAAGAAGCCAAGGAGCTCTTGAGATGAATCTGCGCCAAGTGGGCTCATCTTCCCCAATCTTTTCTGCGGTACCGCCAATGCTTGCAATCGTTTCATCAGCCATGTCCTCCATAGACTCGATAGCATCGTCTTGGGTGATCACGCCAATCAACTTTTCTTCATTATTAACAACGGGCAAAACTGGAAGGCGATATCGCTCAAACAACTCCACAACCTCATCTCGATGGGCATCCGGACCAACCCGGTAGATGATGGGACGCATAAGTTTTCGCAAAGGCACGTCAGAAGGATTTACTATAAGGCTTCTTGCCGGCACATACCCTAGAAGGCTCATGTCCTCGCCCAGCAAATACACACAGCTTGTAAGATCTGTGCCCGGATTATCTCTGACTACCGCGGCAGCGTCTCCTACAGTTGAATCAAACGGAAACGCAAAAAACTCATTGGTCATCAGCCTTCCAGCTGTATCACGGCGGTGTTGTTGCAAGGCTGCAATCCGCCGGGCTTTGGTTTCGTCAAGCGATTCTAAAACCTTTTTCACGCGTCGAAATGGAAGGTCGTCAAGTACGGCCACCGCATCATCAGGCGGCATGCGCTCTAAGAGAAGACTCATCTCGTCATCAGGCAAAAATCGAAATAGCGCTACTCTTGTCGGATCAGTTGCATGAATGATGAAAGAGCTTTTGGAATCTATATCAGGCAGATTTTTATATACGATAAGCCTTGCGCTAATGGGAAGGCGGGTTGATGCACGAGCTAAATCGATAGGGTCGTGTTCTAAAGCAATTTGAACTAAGTCATGATGTTGATAAAGCGCTGTATATTTGTGTATAGCCCTCCCAAACTTCTCTAAAAGCACATCGTCTTTTTGGGAAGTTTTTGACTCCAGCAAACCAACTGGAACTGGCCCCTCAATTATTTCAACACTATCTGTTTGCTCCATAAGCACATGACATCATATCTTCTATTGAATCACTATTTTAGCAGAATGTCCCAACACAAGGCAATGAAATTTAAGAGAATTTTTGATAATGAGGCACATATGTTTAATCCTAAAAGCATCTTCTTGACGAAAGCGCTAAAATACTGTATCTCCTTGGTTATGCAGAAACATATTTGGCCTTCTGTGCATTTGGAGTGGAGAAGATGACAGATCAAGTTGCGTTTTTCAATCCTCTAGAGGATAAAACCATAGGCAAGCTGCCTGACCCATGTGTTCTTGTGATCTTTGGGGTCACAGGCGATCTTGCTGCAAAGAGGCTGCTTCCTGCTCTCTACAACCTTGCCCGCGAAGGTCAACTCCCCTCTCATTTTGCATGCGTAGGATTTGCTCGGCGTGAAAAAACAAATGAGCAATTCCGCAAAGAAATGTTGGACGATGTAAGTACGTATTCTCGAACTCAACCTATCAAAGAAGAAGTGTGGTCTGTTTTCAATGAACAGCTCTTCTACAATCGGTCTGAATTTGATAATGACGAGGGGTATAAAGCATTAAAAGAGCTGCTTAAAAACTTAGACTTGGAGTTTGGTACAAAAGGCAATCGCATCTACTACCTATCCACTCCCCCATCCCAATTCCCGCTTATCATCAAAAAACTGCATCAGCATAATCTCATCTATGACGAGCATACATATCCAAACAAGTTCTCAAGGATTGTTATAGAAAAGCCTTTTGGTCATGATCTGTCAAGTGCGCTAGCCCTTGAGAGTACCCTAGAACTATATTTGCACGAAGATCAGATGTACAGGATTGATCACTATCTTGGAAAAGAAACCGTGCAAAACCTTCTCGTGTTCAGATTCGCTAATGCCATATGCGAGCCATTATGGAACAATAAATACATAGATCATGTCCAAATTACTGTCAGTGAAGAAGATGGTATTGGAACAAGAGGAAAGCTGTACGAAGAAGCAGGAACCCTTCGAGACATTGTCCAAAACCACATGATGCAACTTGTTTCCTTAATTGCAATGGAGCCGCCGGTCAGTTTAAATGCCAATAGCATCCGCGATGAAAAGGTAAAAATCCTCAACTCAATCCGGCCAATGACAGAAGATCAAATCAAGCGATATGCAGTCCGAGGACAGTATGGACCAGGTTTTATTAAGGGAGAGCCTGTTCGCGGGTACACCCAAGAAGATAATGTCTCTTCCACTTCCTACATAGACACATATGTAGGTCTTGAACTTTTCATTGATACCTGGAGATGGACAGGAGTGCCCTTTTTCCTGCGCACAGGTAAACGACTTCCAAAGAGAGCAACGGAGATCGCAATCTTGTTCAAGGAACTGCCAGAGATTCTTTTCAGCTCTATTATTCCCCACCAAAATAACACACTTGTCATACGCATCCAGCCTGATGAGGGTATTTCACTCAAATTCAACTCAAAGATCCCTGGAAGTTCTACCCTTGTCCATCCAGTGAAAATGGATTTTCGATACAGCACTCACTTTGGAACAACGCCTCCTGAGGCATATGAGCGCTTACTTTGCGATTGCATGCTTGGCGACCAAACTTTGTTTGCACGAAAGGATGAAGTTCTTGCTTCATGGAAAATTATCCAGCCAATACTTGAGTGTTGGCAAACAACGCATCCCAGCACCTTTCCAAATTATGCTGCTGGAACATGGGGTCCTGCTGCAGCTGATCACATGATCCAACAAGAAGGACGCTTTTGGCGCCAGATTTAGGGAGACACTTATGCAAATGTACGAAGATGAACTTTTTGGCACTCTCTCCACAACGCCATCCCCTGAAGGAAGCAATATGCTTCGGGCAAGCTTATTTACACTCATTGTCATTGCCCAGGACCAAGAACGCATTGCTCACGCTCAAAACCTCGTGCATCTGATCGCGCAAAAGTATCCCTGCAAGATCATCTTTATTGCTATAGATTCAGAAACAAAAGAAAGTTTCTTAAGGCGCCAATGCTCTCACCGCTGCATTACTGAAGGCAAGACCTCTATTACATGCGATCTACTTATGATTGAAACATCGGTTGAGGAAATTCACAAAGTACCATTTCTGATTATCCCTGAGCTTTCTTCTGATCAACCCGTATTTCTCCTCGTTGCGCATGAGCCAGAAGAAATCCCCCTGGTAAACATTCTAGAACCATATGTGGGCCGGGTAGTATTTGAAGCGCCTCGTGTCAATAATATCGGCGCTTTTGCTGCCTCCATTCTTGCTCTTCCCCATCGAGCTAAGTATGTGGATCTTAATTGGGCAAAAACCAAACCGTGGAGAGAATCTCTTTCCAGAGTCTTTTCAACAAGCGAGAAGCTGTTGCATCTTAACATGAGCAACCGCATAGATATTCGCTATAGCAAAAACACTGATGTGTCTTTTGAAAGAGTATCTGATGCCCAAGCACTCCTTCTTCAAGCTTGGCTGAGCAGCCGCCTCAACTGGATTCTTGTTTCCATAGATGAACAAAAAGATCACATACACATAAAGTATACAAAAGATAATAAACCCTTTTCCGTGGTTCTTTTTCCCACGGATAACAACATCATGGAAGAGGGAAGCATCACAAGCATCGAGATCGCCGGTGAAAATGAGGTCCACTATCTTCTTTCCTATGAACAAGATGACCGCCATATTGCGGTCCACGCTTCCACGCATGATCGCTGTGAAATGCCCTACACTCTCTTTGTGGGCAGCTTCCAAAAAGGAAGAGCGCTGGCTAGTGAAATCTTCCAGCAAGCCATGTCCGAACAGTACCTACCAAGCCTAAAAGTTCTTTCTTCCACTGCCTGGCAAAAAAAAAGAGCCAGCATCTAATTGTTGCGCATTGCCCATTAACCGTGTACTATCTGTGCAAAAAAAGGCGCCCAGGGAAAAGATGAAACACGTAAAGATAGATGAACGCAGAAATGTGCTCATAGCAAAGACTGATGAAGAAGCTTACGATTTTTGCGTGCAAACCTTTATCGAAGAGGCGAAAAAATCCATTGCTGCCCGAGCAACTTTTTCCGTGGCTCTTTCAGGGGGACAGACTCCCCTTCCTCTCTATGAAAAACTGGCAGAACCCTCTTCCGCACTGCTTGTCAACTGGCCGCTGGTTGAGATTTTCTGGAGTGATGAACGAGCAGTTCCTCCCTCTGATCCTGAAAGCAACTATGGAGCTGCGCTCCAGTTTTTCAATATTCCGCCTCTTGATCAAGCTAAAAAACACAGACTTGTTGGGGATTGCGACGATCTGCATAAGTCTGCAACAAACTATGAGAAACTAGTTAAAGCTACGTGTGCTGATGGAAAGTTTGATCTTGTTCTTCTAGGAGTAGGAAATGATGGGCATACCGCTTCTCTCTTCCCAAGAACAGCTTCGCTTAAAGAAGATAAAAAGCTTTTTGTAGCCAACAATATCCCTGAAAAAAACTGTTGGAGAATGACAATAACGTACCCTGCTATAGATCAGGCTCGTGCTGCATATGTGATAGTCATTGGCAAAGGAAAAGCGAAGATTTTAAAACAAATCTTTTTTGGTGAATACAATCCTGTAGAGCTTCCTGCCCAAAAATTAGGCACAAAGGAAAACCCTGTTACCTTCATTGTGGACCGAAAAGCAATCTTCGGATTGGGGTTATGAAAGTCCTTGGCATTGAATCTACTTGTGATGAAACTGCTGCTGCCATAGTCGAATCAGGAAAAACAATTCTTTCGCACAAAATCGCTTCCCAAGCAGCTATCCACCATGAATTTGGAGGGGTTGTGCCAGAACTTGCCTCCAGACATCACATCAATGATATTTTTGAAGTTTTAGATGCAACGTTCAAAGAGGCACACCTTACCCCTCACGACATCGATCTTATAGCTGTTGCCAAAGGTCCGGGGCTGATTGGATCGCTTCTTGTCGGCATTCAGACAGCAAAAGCGTTTGCCTGGTCTCTTCAAAAGCCCCTTGTAGGAGTAAATCATGTCGAAGCGCACCTCTACGCAGCTCTGATGGAGTGCGAACACCCTGAACAATTTTTTCCCGCACTAGGCATGATCCTTTCCGGAGGCCACTCTACCCTTCTTTCGATCCAAGGAATTGGAAAATACACGCTTATAGGCCAGACGATCGATGATGCGATGGGAGAGGCTTTTGACAAAGTAGCAAAAATGCTCGGGCTCGGCTATCCTGGCGGGCCTCGCGTTGAGGAATATGCGCAGCTCGGGAATCCCAAAGCGTTTCCATTTCGAGCGGGTATTGTAAAAGAAAAACCATATTCCTTTTCCTTTAGCGGACTTAAGACGGCAGTTCTTTATGCTATTCAATCAAAAGAGCCTGCACAACGTGCAGAAAAACAGTTTATCGCAGATATCTGCGCTTCTTTTCAGCATGCTGCCTTTTCAAATCTTGCCGAAAAATTGAAAAAAGCTTCTGTTGAGTTCCATCCCAAGGCACTCTTTTTGGGAGGCGGAGTTACGCAAAATAAAGCGCTTCGCTTGATGTTACAAAAGGAGCTTTCCTTACCCTTGTTCTGGCCCTCTCCAGAGCTGTGTCTGGATAACGCCGCCATGATTGCAGGCCTTGGTTTTCATGTCTGGCGCCAGTCGAAAACGGATGAGCTTTTCACCCTTGAGCCCATCACTCGCATTGAATTTTAATCTTTACATATAAAGTTTATTCTTTATTA
>PMZB01000070.1 GCA_003170575.1 Chlamydiia bacterium
GAGGCTGAACTTAGGCATCTCAATAAGAACGAAATTCTCAATCAATTTATTTTGTTAAAAGAAATAATGGATAGGCATGCAGATAATAAAAAATTTATCTCCAGCTGTTTGCAAAATATCGATCAGTTTTTAGCGAATACTCTATTTAGTTTTTCTGGACAAAAGTTTTTATCCGAAATGAAAAAAAATGACCTGCTTGTATTTAGAGATTTGTTTTCGATAGTTGATTGTCATATGACATCGATTGATATATCATCGTCCGAAAATGCCAAACTGATTAATGACCTTAAAATTAAATTCGCCAATCTACCTTGTCCCACAGTTAGATCTGCGTATCCTCACTTGCTTCTCACCGAAAAGGATCAATTAGACATTATTATCGGGGGATTGCAGAGTGAGGAAGACCGAATAATACATAGCCTTGTCGAATTTCTTTTATCGAATAATCCTTCTGGGTGGGATATTCACCGTCTCGCCAAGCTCGTGAGTGAGAAAAGTGGGTTAAATGACATAAATCGCAGAGCGTTAAGACTTGTTTTTAAAGAAAGACTGAAGGATCAATCACCCAGTAACTGGGAAGATTTTCTAACTGTTCGAGCGTGTTTAGAAAATGCCTTTTTGGAGAAACAAGGATCAACACCTCTTATTAACGATCTTGCTAGAACTAGTAAGGCTAAGGTTTTTTTCAAGAGTCAAGTCGGATTAGAAGAAGATATGATACTCATTCCTCGCTGGTATCACGCTACATCCAGAAGGGGTATTACTGGAATTTTACGCTCAGGTGAAATTCAAGTGCGCCATGAAAAGGCATTTAGCGGGGCATGGGTATCCACTCATATAGAATCAAATTTTGGAGAGTATACAGTATCCCTCAGCAAAAAGGTGGCAGATATTGATCCAAACGTGTTTATTGGATATCAATTCGACCGTGCCAGATGGAGAGGAATTCAGAAAGCCATTCCTATAACAGCACAAGTTGTTGTTGGGGTACCTGCGCAAGTGGATAAAATAGCGCAAAAAACAGACAAATTAAAATTAGTAAGAATTTTAAAAGATCAAGGATTTCCAAATCCTCAAGCCCTTTCTATGACTCAAGTCCAGTTTATGCAAAACGAGGTACTGAGGATTTTAGGCACTCCGAATCTTTCTGATACATGGTGGGGCACAGGGAAAGCATATTCAGAACATCAAGTGAAATTACAAACAAAAGTGCAATCCACGCCTGTTGTTCCGGATTTGTTTACAGTACAACCTGATTCGTCTAATCAAATAAAAATAGCAAAAGTTATTCAGTCTATTGCTCTACCATTGTATAAGGATCCTATGCCTCAAGATCCAAGCTATAGAAGTGAAGCCACAACTATGCGTGTTGAATTGGGCATAAGCGACAGAGACACGTATAAGCATCATTGTGAGGATGTAGAGCAAAAAAAGGCCCCGGCTCGTGGGACACACGGAACTATGCATTGCGTACGTGTCGCCTTATTGACTCAGGTTTTATCTAAAGCGTACGAAAAATTAGGTAGGGCAAAGGTCCAAAATCCCATCCTCTTAGCAACGGCAGGCGCATTTCACGATGTTTCGCGAGAGAATGAGAGTATAGACTATTGGGACGGAGAAAGTTCAGAAGCGCTGGAAAAGCTCCTCGTTCACTTCGGAATGGAGAGAAAAACAATTGATCACTATGTGCAGGCTATAAGGGAGAAAGATCCGAAAAATGGACAATTTTCTACAGATGACCAGCGCATCGTCCACGACGCTGATTGCTTAGATATAATACGGGTTATTGGAAAATGGAATTTTAGCAAAAGACATCTGTGCTTTTATAATTTTCCAGGGAAAGATAAACAATATGTCGACAAATTAATAGGGGAGATTTCAAATTTTATTGAGATAACAGAGAATCTCAAGCTCCGTAATTTCATGGAACACAATAGCCCTGATTTTTATGGTGATTTAGTGAGGCTATTGTTTGAATTCCAAAAAAAAGATCCTTCAAAATTTCCTATCATCACACAGCTTATTGAGGACGATATGAAACCGATACTCACAAAAGAAAGAAGAGAATCATTCAACAAGGTTCTTAACTGGGTCCTAAGCGTGAACTTCCAAGTTAGAAACGGCAGATAATGAGGTCTATGCTATTTCTTTCCCTACGTTAATGGCCTCCCAACCTATCGTGCACTTGACAAAGCCTACTGATTCATAAAATAATTCGCAACAAAGCTCTCTGAGAATGTAGTTTTGAGCCGAGAAGGCGAGGAGGCGAGGAAGCATTGGGTAAGGGACTGGAAAAAATCTTGACTTATCTGCGCTTTATCTGCATAATACAGACAAAACTGCTGATAAGGCGCCGTTAATATGCAGATAAAATTTTCGCCTCGGTTTGTGATCACACCAAAAATAGCCAACGGCCTCATGCGCATTGAGGCAGCCAAAGAGAAGGTCGTCCACCTCCCTTTGACCGCGGCGGTCTTGAGCTCGCTGCGTGAAACGGCACGCCTCCATACAACACACTACTCCACGATGATCGAGGGGAACCGTCTTGATGCAGATCAGGTTGAAGTTGTTGTAAAACACGAAGGTCATTTCCCGGGACGTGAGCATGACGAACGCGAAGTGAAAGCATATTATGCCGCCTTTGATAGAGTAGAACAATGGGTGGCATCTCAACACCCTGTCACGGAAAGGGTAATCCAGACGCTCCACGCCCTTGTAATGGCGAATGGTAGAACAAAAGTAACCCCTACACCTTACCGAGAGGGACAGAATGTGATTCGGGATGGGAAAACAGGAACGATTGTATATATGCCTCCCGAGGCTAAGGACGTTCCTGGCCTCATGGAGGGAATGATTTACTGGATTACTAAATCGAAAGATATCCCACGTCCGCTTGTGGCTGGAATTGCCCATTACCAGTTCGCCACTATTCACCCGTATGATGATGGAAACGGAAGGACAGCAAGATTGGTGACAACCCTCATCTTACATCTCAGCGGATACGGTTTAAAATGGCTCTATTCCTTAGAGGAATACTATGCCCGAGATCTGGGCGCCTACTATGATGCTCTGACCATTGGTAAATCTCACAACTATTACATGGGGCGGGCCGAAGCAGATATCACCAAGTGGGTTGAATATTTCATAGAGGGAATGGCCGTTGCCTTTGAGAATGTCGTAAGGAGCAAGGCAGCTGCCGAAGCAACGGGGTCACCCGATCAAGGCTATCTCATCCGCACACTTGATTACCGACAACGCAAAGCATTGTATCTCTTCCAAGAATGTGAAACGATTACAAGTCACCAAATCGGCGAACTCTTCGGAGTTAAGCCGCGTACCAGCGCACAAATCTGCAGCGCCTGGGTTACAAGTGGCTTCTTAGAAATTGCCGACCCCTCTAACAAGGGGCGGAAATACAAGCTCTCCAAGCAATATGAAGCGCTTGGAAAATGGAGCTGCAGACATACCCAAACAAGTTGAAGAA
>PMZB01000085.1 GCA_003170575.1 Chlamydiia bacterium
GTAATGCTCATATCACCGAACATTTTGTAAAATCAATAATATTATCCGAAAACAACAAATAAATTCTAATGGTTAGTCTGTATTTGTTTAAGAATCTGGAAAGTTTATTCCCACGGATTGAAAATTTTTAGCTCATCTATCTTAGAAAAATCTTTGATGTTTTCCGTGACCAAAATAAGGTCGTGAACAATAGCTGTGGAGGCTATCAAGCAGTCAATCACAGGATGAGGATTGGCATTTTGCAGAGAAATGCCAGAAAGATTGCCCCATTTTGTTGCAACTCGAGCATCAATAGGTAATATCCTGTTTTCGAATCTAAGAAGAACATCGCCATTCAACCAGTTTTCCAGAATGCGCTTGTGTTTTGCATCCTCAAGTTTACTAATCCCCTGCTGAATTTCACCAATAGTCAAAACGCTGAGGAAATATTGTTCTTCGCTATGCGCTACAATCCATTCTTGAAGGATTGTATCCTTGGTTTTCGAAATCTTACGAAGCTTTGATAAGATGCATGTATCGAGGAGGTAGGTCATATTCTTATCTCCCTTGGCAAATCTTTTCTTCTTTTTATGGGAATATCTACATTTGGCAAGGGAGCTTTTTGGAAAAATTCCAATAAAGAACTTTCTTGTCTGACAAGCAGATCGTATCTTTTTTTGGAAATGAGAACGGCAACAGGTTCATCACGGCAAGTAATGATTTGATCGCCTTTTTCTTGCGAAGCTCGTAATAATTGCGAAAATTCAGCTTTTGCTTTTTGAGTTTGCCAATATGATGGCGCTTTATGAAATGAACTCATAATGTATAGTACCTCCTGACTAGTCTGACTAGCCTTAGTCTACCATGAATCCAACTTTTTGACAATAGGCTTCCCACTTTTGCACGATTATTCTATATTGAAGCGCCTTAAGGGTTGGAAAAAATAAGAAAGATTATGGACGAAGTTGTTATTGATGTTTGCGGCCTTACGCATGCCTATGACTCATTTCTTGCGGTAAATAGCATCTCATTTCAGGTGAAAAAGGGGACTGTGTTAGGGCTTTTAGGCCCCAATGGCGCAGGGAAAAGCACGACTATTAAGATGTTAACCACTCTGCTTCCTCCCACGTCAGGCACAGCAAGGATAGGCGGCTTTGATATTGTTCAGAACCCAGCAGGGGTGCGTCAAAATATTGGGTATGTGCCTCAGCTTTTGTCTGCTGATGGGGATCTTACAGGTTATGAAAACTTGATGTTGTCAGGAAAATTATATGGGTTAGAGCGCACCTTCCGAGAGAAAAGGATCCATGAAGTGCTGGATTTTATGGGTTTAAAAGAGTCTGCTAACCAACTTGTAAACAATTATTCAGGTGGGATGATTCGGCGGCTTGAAATTGCGCAAGCGCTCTTGCACCTTCCCAAGGTTCTTTTCCTTGATGAGCCAACACTTGGCTTGGATCCTTCTGCTCGGCAAGTATTGTGGCATCGCATCCAGATATTGCGCGAGCGATATGGGACTACAATTCTTATTACAACGCACGATATGGAAGAAGCAGATTTGCTGTGTGATATTGTGGCGATAATGCATCTTGGACATATTGTAGAGATGGATGCCCCGAAAAAGCTTAAGGCAAAGATCGGTCCGGATGCAACGCTCAACGATGTGTTTGTGCACTTTACAGGCACCTCAATTAAAGGAGGAGACTCATATTCTCATGTTAAGCAAACACGGCATGCGATTACCCATCGTGGGTAAATTCTGGCTATCCATCCAGCAAACACTGGCCATTCTCGAAGCTGATATGCGCAAGCTTTGTCATGATCCTTCGGAACTATTCACACGTATGCTGCAGCCTGTTATTTGGTTGCTCATTTTTGGGCAGGCTATGGCAAAGGCTGTGTCCATACCGACTGGAACAAGCTCCTATCTTAATTACATAGCCCCTGGAATACTTGCGCAAAGCGTCTTGTTTATCGCGATCTTTTATGGAATTGCCTTGATCTGGGAAAAAGATCTGGGAGTTGTGCATAAAATATTAGTCACTCCTGCTCCGCGCCTCGCCTTAGTTACAGGAAGGGGGCTTGCGGCGGGTATTCGAAGCCTTTCTCAGCTCGTTATTATTTACTTACTCTCTTTTTTTCTGGGTATAGACTTGAGGCTAGATCTCCCGGGACTTTTGGGAGTTATTGCCATGGTCATGCTCTCAGGCACACTTTTTGCCACCTTTTCTTTGATTATTGCGTGCATTGTAAAAAAGCGAGAGCGATTTATGGGCATAGGGCAAGTCTTAACTATGCCGCTTTTTTTTGCCAGCAATGCCCTTTACCCAATTGATCGTATGCCTGAGTGGCTCCAAACTGTGTCCCGTTTCAATCCAATGACCTACCAAGTGGATGCCTTACGAGAGCTCATGATCCATAACCAGGTAAGCCGATTTGGATTAGGAGTTGATTTTGGGGTGGGCCTGGCTGTATTAGTTGTGCTTTTGCTCATCGCAGCGCGCATCTATCCGAAAATTCTCTACTGACCGGTCATCTTGCAATATGTTGTGACTACTGGATACAAGCCTTTTCAAATGCAGCAATCGTTTTTTCACAGGTTTTTCTTATCTCTTGATTTAATGGATCTTTATAAGGGAATTTGGAATCTGTAAGATGTTCCTTCATGTACTTGACAAGCTTTTTTGCCAAGCTATTGTCTTTATGATTTTCCAAACAGGAAAGATACAATTCCAAAATCGTTTGTTGTATGTAAGTATCTCTATATTCAAAGATCCATTTGTCGAATTTTTTTGGAGAAATTTCAGCGCCTTTTGCTAAAAGAAAGTAATGAATGGCTGGATACGGATCTGCGGGAAATAGTATATCAAAAATCTCCCTTTGCTCTTTGAGTTTAGCGATTCTTGCAACTATTTTTGGTTGCTTGTCTGTGATAAGGTGAATGAGGTCTTTAGCTTTAGGAATTTTGTCAGCGAAATCAGACACTTCCAAATTATAGACAAGCGAGGCAAGTAAACGCACTGAGATCCGTCTTGTAATGCCAATCTGAATGATTCTTCCGAGATAACGGTATAATATTTTAGCACCTTGGTCTGGCTGGTCGATCATGAATTGAAGAAGGCTGATCGCCCAATTTGCCCGTCGCAAGCCAGTGCGCACATCGGCCTGTGTTACATCACTCAGTTTTTTTTGGCTTACGCCTCTAGTTATTATAGAACAAAGTTCTTGATCCGGAAAAAGTAGAGGTGCCTCATTATAATGTTTCGCGATAATATCAGCTCTTAAACAAGACATAAATTAGCTTACCTAAAATTCTTTGTTGATAAGTTTATAGTAACGAAAAAGCCAGCGATTTTACATCTAGACTTGTGAATACGGACTATTCTGTCGAGTATCGTTTCATATCATATCTATTGGATTGTTTGGCGATTTCTTTGCCCTCTGTGGCATCACAGCGTGAGTAGTAGCTCCAGCAATGGCACCTATAGCTAAAGAACAAAGTTCAATCGTACGTTTTGTTAGACTGTCTGGCATGACCATTGTTTTTCTACCTATCAAAATTGCTGTGGTTGCACAAACACTACCGAAGAGAAACGTTGTCTTTGCAACAGGACCGATTTTTTTACTAAGTGCAAGCCCCCCTCCGATTAATACTCCTAGCCCCACACAGCTTCCTAGGAAAATACCATCGCCAACACAAGTGCATGGTCTGTACTCAGATGCAGCAGCAAGGGCCAAACCAAAGGCTGCTCCGCAAATCATTCCCGCTCCTACCTCATTGATGCTGTTACGCATATAATGCTCCTTATTTTTTTAGTTTTTTTGGTATATTTTTCGTTTCTTTATGAA
>PMZB01000008.1 GCA_003170575.1 Chlamydiia bacterium
GGAAGTAAAAAACCAGGGCTATTAAATATGGTTAAATTTTTTAATCACATTGGTTCGGTCTGTGCCTGGAGTACTCCTAGAACCAGTTTCTACTAAAGTGTTGCCATTTGATGAGGAATGGAAAGCTGAGCTGCGACGAGGAGCCTGGCCCACGTATATGATTCCAGAAATTCTCGAAAGTGATGAGCTGGCATTAGTGCAGCTCTTAAGAGAATACTTGTTCGCGGCTTTTGCTCGATCCCTGGCTGAATCCATGGCGTGCGAAAACCTTGTCAGATTTCTCTCCATGCAAAAAGCAGAAAAGAATATCAACGAAACGGTTGCTGATCTCACGGTGAATATCAACAGGGAGCGCCAATCTGTCATCGATGCAGAGCTGTTCGATGTCATATCAGATTTTTCTGCATTGTCGGAAGGGGCGTGATTTTTTTACCTGTTCAGTTGGAGAATGCTTTAATTCCTTTGGAAGAATTGGGATTTTTGCCTTTCCAGAATTTGCCTCAAACCATATTTTCTGGTGCAGAACTGTTTGATGTGATCTCAAGATTCGCCTTAACCGACGGCGGGGATTAAGTTTTCCCTTCTCTTTACTTCTAAAAGTTCATCTATTTTTTTCTTCTTATCCATAAAAAGCTGAAGGCACGCAGGAGTCATTTTGGTTCCCTTTTCTTTTATCAAGCGCAAGGCTATGTCAAATTGATCAGTCTCTATTGCGCGCGTCAACACTGGGGAAAGATCCGCCTCTTTAGGAAGGTATTTTAATACCACATCCAAACAGGCAAGACGGTTGAGTTCTACGCATTCTTCGGGGATTCCTTTGAGGCAAGCTCCATGTCGACACAAGATCTCGACTTTTGCCTCTTCTCCTTTCTCTATAGCAGCTTTTAAGGGATTTTTTTCATAGTCAACAACATTAGATAAGCATCCAATCTTTAATAAAGCTTCTACAATCTCAGGCGTAGAATGTAAGATTGCCTCAACGAAAACTCTCTTTCCAGAGATGCAAGGTTTATCGATATCAGAGGCATTTTTACCCAGAATTGGGATTGCATCGAGATTGTTCTTTTTTGCTGCATACAGCAAGAGTGCTCTGCACGAGGGACCGTCGAGGAGGGCTGCGATTTCTTGTAGCCTTGGAATGTTATTATTATCTAGAGCTTCCAAGCCCTCTATGAAATCATCACAAGCCACCAAATTTTCAAACCATTTGTTGTAACACTTTATAACAGCCTCATTACGTGGGATCAATTCCGATCCTTCTCCTTCAAGACAAGAGGAGGCTTCTGTCTTTGTCTTAATATTGTGCATAAGGTGATGGAGTGTGGCTCGTACTTCGGCAGCATCCACCTCTCTTTCTGGCCACATAAACACATCAGCACGAGCAAACCACTTATTGGGTTGATCTTTTTTTTGAAAAATGATGAATTGATCTTCTATGTTAGGGGGAGCGAATGCAACAATATTGAGATACGTTTCATCCTTCTCTTTGTCGCGCCCAGAAAACTCTTTTATTACTACAACACGGGTCGAGGTGAGACTCTTGCCAAAACAACGTAAACATCCATCCATTAGTTGCAGTATAGATCCATCATCGGCTTTCAATGCTGAGATTAATAGATGGTTGTCATCAGGGATTGGAGACAGAATACGAGGGAGGTTTTCGGAGAATGGCGATTTTTTTAACAAAATTGGAAATTCAATAACTGGGGGAATGATTAATATACATTCGCTATCAGCGATAAAAGATTGATCCTTTTGTGCCAAAACACGACTTGAATCAAGAATAGAAATTCGTTGCTGCACATTGAGCGGTCTAAAACGAGGATTGTCTTTCAGAGAGATCAGTGGTGTGCCTTGGATACTATGGCCGTAAATATATTCCAAGGCCTCTGTAAATTTTTCCGCTGTCAAGCTCTCTTTTTCGGAATGGGCCAAAACATCATTGATGCTGTTCCAAAACCGTGCCGTGTCTGTGAGACGGAGTTGTAGCTGAGGGTTCTCTGGCAGCTTGAATGCCGTTATTACAGGAAAGTCACCGATCGAACAAATGCTGACTGTATAGGAACGCTTTTGGTTCCCAAGCAATTGTAAAAGATGTTTTCCTCCGTGACATGTGATAAGGTTGCAGTAATCCATGCCACGACGAGCCGTTTCGTCGAGAAACGTTGCTGCCTGCCTGATCTTCATGCCAAGTACATAACACTCTCCTGATATCATTCCTCCGTGTCCAAGTATATGTACTCGTTTTTTTACCCTTGGATTGATAAATAGTTGGGGTATTTTCAAACAAATTTGGTCCAAGAAGGCGTCCTTTGTCATTCCCTCGAATTTTTGGACAGTTTTTGTAAGTTCTGAATAATTCAATGAATTTAGTTGTGCAGCATCATACCCAAATTTTTGGAGAGCGTGCATAGCCGTCTCTTCACCCTGTTTTGGAAGGCACACAATTATGTCACGCGTATTGGTTTGGTAGATCCACCAAGCCGTATCGGGCAGAATCGACTCGTTCAGATGGGGGATCATTGGTGCAAATATCCGAGAGGGGAGAATCAGCGGTGTTTTATCTCGAAACGTTCTGACACCAAAGTCAATTATCGCTGCATCTTCATCTGCACACACAAGGATAGATGCACATGAGGTGTCGGGCATATATTTCATTGGTTCGATAGTGTAAGGAGACGATGATGAACTCACAGTACTGCCAGGGATCAGATGTGTTCGTAACGTCCTAGCTAAATTAATTAACTTGATAAATTTTTTTCGAATAGCTTGATCTAATTTATTTTCATATAAAATTACAGCCACCTTATGA
>PMZB01000024.1 GCA_003170575.1 Chlamydiia bacterium
ACTTTATTATCATTAACTAATGGTTTGGTAGATTCTTTACTTTCCGTGGCGTTAGGTTTTGTAACATCTGATAAATTAACCGTAGTAGTACTTTCTGTTTTACTTGCCTTAATAGCGCTTAATTTATCAAATTCTGCCCTAAACTCATCAGGAAATGCTGCCTTAAAATCCTTTAATAAAGTCAATTTGGTTTCGGGATGTTTATTCGCAACATTATTAAGAGCATCTCTTTCAATTTCTGTATCGGTTTTAGGTTTTATCTTTAAGACAACTTGATCGCTTCCTTTCCTTGATTTCCCAAATCCACTGACCTCATGTTCTACTCCATTTAATAGAACGGTATCTCCTACCTTAGTATTAGAAAGAGTTACTTCTTCTTGAGTAGTCCCTGCTTTGACATTATTGCCCACATCTCCGACATTCTCGCTTCCTTGCTCTGATTTGGATGCGCTTTCTTCAGTGACTTGACTATTTTCTGTTCTACTTCCTTCGGCATTTTTCTGTTCCTCCTGTAATTTAGTTAATGTATCATCTCTTTCTTTATCATACCTATCGTTTATTTCCTTGTTTTCCTCAGGTGTTTGCGCCTTCCTTAATTCCGCCATTCTTTTCTTATAAATAACCTGTTCGGCATCAGCAACTTTTTGTTTCATTGCAATCTGATCATCCGTCTCTTGCTGTGTGCTTGCGGTATTTCGTGCAAGTGTCTCTGCTTTTTTCTTCGATGCCCATTCTGCGTACGCATCATTACTTGCCTTCGTTAATGGTGTCTTTGATGAATCAAGAAAGTCTGTATCAACGTCACCCTGCTCATTTACGGCATTTTTGTCAAGATAATCAAACATGTCTTTTTTAGATTTGAACTCCTTATCATTAACAGCAAGCTGATTATCTTTCTTTTTCTGTTCTTCTATCTTAGTATTAAACTCTTCTTGTTTAGCAAGTATTTTTTCCTTTAAGGGAGCAATTTCTATCTTTCTCTGCTGTTCGGGTTTGGATTCATCTTTCTGAATAGTTTCAACCTGTTCATTAAGATCATCAAGTTCTTGTTGTGCTTTCCAAATCTCATCAGGAACATTTTGTTTGGCAGTATCGAAAACCTTTTGTTTAAGAATATCCTTTTGTTCTTTTGGTTGATCGCTTTCGTCAATGCTATTAATTAACGGCATTGGGTTTTCTCCTACTTGTTTTGCCACTACCTTAATGTCTCCAAGTCCATCAAGAACATTAGCACCCATCTCCATTGTGGCTTGCTTCTGTATATCGGGTTGATTTTTTGCTTGTTCTCTTATTTCTGCTGATTTATCCCTTATTTCTGACGGAGACATATTAATGTTTTTCGCAACCTCTTCTGCTGCGGGAGATGATGTTAGATAATTCCCCATAGCACGACCAAGAGCAAACTCCATAAAAGGATGTAATGCCAAAACACCACCAAGTAATCCTGATTCCTTTATTTTACCTTCATCTATCGGTTGTCCTGATAACACTTGTTCTGCAAGTGTATATCCCATAAATCCAGTAGAGTTGGCAGCAATATTCGCCCCCGTACCAACTATTCCATTTTTTGTAGCATTAGTGATTGCCTGTCCGAACTTTCCCGACCCGTATCCAAGTGCTGTAAATGCCAATGCTTGCGCTGCTCCTATTCCTGCTCCTTTTATGCCTTCGACTACGGCTTTGTCGGGATTATCTTCTATCTTATTTATTTGACTTACATACGCATTTGTAAATCCCTTTGCAACTTGTTGATTTAAAAATCTCGAAGCTTCAACCGTTTTGCCACCAATAGTCCCTAATTTAAACCCTGGTGTGGCAGCCATTTCAAGGAATAATGGTTCGAGTCCCACAACTCCGCCAATTAATTTCCCAAGAGGCGTTTGTGGTAACTCTGGTGTATTCCCAAGTTGATTATCCATCCAATCTGCTGCTGTCCTAAATACTCCCGTATGTGTTAATAAACCCATAGGTGTTTTACTATCTGTCAACGTTTTTGCCATAACTCCCATTGGACTATCTGATAGTCCTGGTGCAGTAGCTAACATTTTGACCACATCATCCATATCCCGCAAGAGAGAAGCTGGCATTAATGCCTGTGCTTTAGCGGAACCCCAAAAATAAGACGTAGTGGGTGGCTGTGCTATTCCTTTTTTCTTCAATATCTGGTCAAAGGTTTCTTTTTCTCCATCCCTTAATTGCCTATCCTGATTCACATTATCAGACAATCCTACATCAGAAGGTTTAATCCCTTTTTCATTGAGATAAGATTTAACAGTAGGCACTGTTGGTATGGTATCTCTCGTGTTGAGTACCACGTTGGTTGAAGAAGATGCTTCTGTAAAAGGATTTTTAGGTGTTATCGCCTTGGAAAGAAAATCTTGATATTTTTCATCTATATTTTGTAGTGATGGTATTGATGATGGTGTATTCTCACCCGATACCGATGGTGTATTTAAGAGAGTTAGCGTTTCTTTTGGTGACATTTTTACGAGATCATTCCCGCTATAAACCTTATCTGC
>PMZB01000027.1 GCA_003170575.1 Chlamydiia bacterium
GCTAAAAAGGGCAGTTCCCTCTTGAAAAACACCCAACAGAAAGATATAACCTCTCTCTATAGGCGGGGATAACGCTCTGAGTTGACCAATTATAAGAGAATTGCTTGAGACTGAAATCGTTAGCCTCGGAGGGTCCTAAAACTTTCATATCTTACACTCTATTGTAGCACTCATGTTCTAGCTTGTGTAGACGGATGTAGACGGAATTATATGGTTGAAACCACGCTCACTTGAAAATAACAGTACCACGAGATATGTCTCTCCAGGTGCTGTTATGCTTGTGTGGGCAAGGTGTATAGCGAACCATCATCTCACAATCCTTTTCACAGGTATTTGGTGGCTTTGGGTTCGTCGTTGCATAATCCCAAAAATGTGCAATAATGATTGTGGCGTTTGCTATCTCCTGTCACTAATCCATTCCTATGGACAGAAATTTTGATAACTTGCGCTACTTCATAAAACCAAATGTTTTCAATCTCTCTTCATATCAATATCCCTGATTTTGATCGAATACCCATAGAGATTGATTGTCCTATCTGTGGATTACACACATGGGTAACCATTGGCGAGGTGCGTCGTAGAGATTTCACAATTTGTCGCGGATGTCATGCTAATATCATGCTTGAAGACCATTTGGGAAGTGTTCATAGGTCATTTAGAAACATCCAACATACTCTTGAGACATTTGGGAGGTAGGAGATGGACCAACGCCTTTTACAAAGAACACGTTATATTCTCCGAGCTCGCGCAAGAAGGGTGCAAAAATGCCCTCAGGCATTATTTGTTCCAGCATGCGTTCACTTTTTAGATTGGATAACAAATCATCCTGTCCTTTCAGCGATAACAATCCATCTCAAAAACTCTCCGGGAGATTACAAAGGACAAATTGCCAAGATAATAAAAGAAGCTCCGGAGGCAATGATGCTTCGTCAAAATTATCAGGCGGGCCTCTATTCAGCTAAATCTCAAAATGAACACGCAGGAATTTGCTTGGAAATAATGTATGCGGTCGCCGGTCTTTTACCTTTACCTATAGAGACACAGGAGTATGTAATAGAAAACCTTGGCGAATATTTGACAGGCAACAACTTGATCGAGGATAAGGCAGCAATTGAAACTATACGTGATGTTGCCGTAGATGGCTTGTATGAATACTTAGATGAACAACTTGATACTCGAAATGTACTGTATGCAATTCTTTTGAAATATAAACAGCGATCTGAATGGTATCATAAATCCCGCCTAAGAGATATCCAGGCTAATGGGCTTGAAGGTAAGACTGGAGAAAGAGCCCTTGCAGTAGATTTACAGGAGTATGTTTTAGATCAAGGAGTTGAATTTACCGTCGAACCGTCTTCAGTAAGTGGTGAAGTAGATCTTATGCTACGCGATCCTGAAGGACGCTATATTATTATCGATGATAAGTATATACCTGCTGGCGCAAGTCGGTCATTTATACGTGACAAAATTTCTTCTGGAATTAACCAGGTTGTCCGCTATTGCAATGATTATAATGAACCAGACGGCTTCCTCGTCACATTTACTCAAACTTCAGATACTATTAGGCTTGATTTGGAAGAGGCAGATGGTTTGCGGTATATAAAGTTGGGCGAGAAAACGATTTATTACTTAGCTGTAGATATTGCCGAGTTGCCGTCTGCTAGCAAGGCTGGGCGAGCTAATGAAGTAGGTTTTTCTGCAAAAGAACTTGTGAATACTATGCCGGACGAAAGCGAGGATAATGCTCTGACTTCGCCCCCGTAGATCAATCGGACAGAGCACCTGCCTTCTAAGTAAGAACTCAAAAAGCCCTCGAAAAATCGATGGCTTTCTAATTTCTAATCATAATAGTCGAAGCCTATGCACCGTCTTCTTTCTTGTTTTTCTCTGAGGTATCCACTCTATTTTCGGTAAGCTTCATGAGTGCTGGAACCTTTATCCATGGTCTAAATACATAATGTATGAACAAAAAGAAGAAACCTAATGAAATTAGTAGTACCAGCACACCCACAATTGAAGAACTAGCAGAAAGCCTTCCTGCCGTTTCGACTGCAATTTCTGTTTGAAGCCCACTAATATTGCCCAATAGAATTGCCTGTTTCAATTGATACCAGGATAACCATAAGCCACATCCAACAAGCCCCAACACCAAAATGGTGATTAGCCAGGCAACAATTGTTTGTTGTATGAAAGCAATCTTTGCACAGGAATAACGCCACATGAGATGCTTATAATAAGCCACCTCTAATTCTTTCCATTCTTCTGTTTCATTGGCATCGGCAGATTTATCTTTGAATATTTTATTCCATTCTGAAATTAGGGCAGGGATGTTATCTGTTAATGATAAATAGTCTGTGCCTGAAGGGAACACAGTCCCCGATGATGAACCTGTCACTCCCCAACTACTCGGTAGATTTCCACTATCGAAGCCTGGATCTCCAGGACCTAAAGCACCTGGATATACAATATAAGGACCATTTGAGCTTTGTTTTATTGCCATAGCTTCACCTTTTCTTCCTTGGGATCAAAACAGATTGGCGCCCTTTGACCGATTGCAATTTTCACACAGAAGTTGAATATTGCGGGTTGTATTGCTCCCTCCTTTTACTAATGGAATTATGTGATCGTATTCTAATTTCTCCTGACTTCCACATTTTACACAACGTCCGCCATCCCGTTGCCAAACAAATAATTTGACATCCTCGGGGATGGGTTGTCGTTCATTGCTTGAAGAGGATTTCTCTTGGCTTACGCGGGCAATGGCTTTAGCAACTTTCCGCTTTTTCTGATCAAGTTTATCTAATATAAGAAATTTCACCTCTGTGGATGAATAACCATCGTTGTCCCACCAGAATTCATTATTGAACATCCACCATTGTTTCTTGGTGGCACGCTCGGTCATTATAC
>PMZB01000032.1 GCA_003170575.1 Chlamydiia bacterium
TGTGAGGTATTTGGCATGGGTTGACCAACGTTCGTGCCTGATTGCCCTATGTTTTGTATAGGATTTGCCTGTCCTTGTGCCTGCTGTTGTGTTTGTAGTTGGTTATAGGAATCCATTTGGTGTAATGTGGCTTTAGCCTTGGCATATTCTTTTAAAAAGTCAGGACTATTAACACCCACTCTTGCCATTACATTTAAAGCGATCTTGTAATCGTCAGTCGCACTCATCTTATTTTGAAGTTACATTTTTAACATTAATACCA
This sequence comes from Chlamydiia bacterium, assembly GCA_003170575.1. GTDB lineage: Bacteria > Chlamydiota > Chlamydiia > Chlamydiales > FEN-1388 > FEN-1388. The sequence goes on from PMZB01000032.1 coordinate 263, forward strand.
TTCTCCGCATCGGAAGCCTCTTTGAGTTGTTCAAGGAACTTATAGTTATATTCCTTAGTCAATAGACTGTCTTTTATGTTGCCTCGTAAAGCCTCCTGTTGTGAGTCAGTCTGTCCTTGTGCATTAATAAGTTTTGCTGCACTCTGGTCTTTCTGCTGTTGTGCTTGCATATTGGCTTGTGCCTGTTGCTTAATCATATCCTGCGAGTTCTTCTGTGTTTCCTGCTTATTCTTTTCGATAGCGTATTCAAGTTCTTTCTCTAAATCCAAAAGGTCAGCACCATTCTCAAGCATACTCATAAAGTAGATAGCATCATTCAAATCTATTCCTGGTCTTTGCTCTCTCGTGTTCTGAAGTGCTATGTTAATCCAGTTTTCAAAACGTGCTTTTTCTTTGGCATCGGGTCTTGGTCTTAATGTCAAACCATACTGCACACCTTGATTTTCCATCATTTTAATGCCACTCATATCACTCGGAGCTATAATCCCGCTATAGGACTCTTCTATCTTCTTGGAATTTCTTATTCCTATCTGTATCCTTCTCATTATACTTGTTCCAGCACTTCCTTTTATCTCAAAGAGTGCATGAAGAAGAGGATTAATGATATTTATACTTGGTTGCATCTGTGTCTCTGGCGTTGACTTTGGATCGGTAATGCCTGTAGAGGAATCTAATGCCATAAGATTGATACCCGTTACTTTGTCGAGTTCCCAAAATGCCATCTGTAAGGCTTTCATGGTCTCGTCAACTCTTGTCCCAAGTCCCCCATCCATGGGAACTACGGGCAATGCTGCACCGCCAGAGTACAATCCTGTAGGAGTATTGGCATAGGAATAAAGTAATCGTCCTGTCTGTTGCCATAACTTTAATACCTCTGCGGGTTTTAACTTCTTGCCTCCAAAGGTAACATTGGCGAGCATAGACGTATTTATAGCATAACCTCTTTCTATCATCATAGATAGTGAGTTCTGCCATCTTAGGAACATCATACTTATCTGATCAAGTATGGGTATTGCTCTTTTGATTATCGAAGGTTGTAACAGTTGTACTACATGAAAACTAAGTTGTGGTTTACTTAGACCTTCTCTTGATGCCATCTCGACAACTCCATAGTCAAAGATATGGTCTGTATTGAGAACCCATATCCCATGTCTTACTAACCTCTTCCAAATATGTTTTACTTCCTGTTTCGCCCCAGCATCAAGTTTCTCTTGGGTGAGTTCTTTGACATGGGTATCGAAATCTAAATCTATGATGGAATCCCTGCCCCGCACAGAGGTATGGTACAGTTTATTCTGTGTGTCGGTATCCATCCATTCACATTCAAAGCATGGTACTTTGAATCCATCGTAACGATATGTTCCCGTTGTAGGATCAAGTTGTGAATAGAAGTTCTGCCATCTGTCTCTTGGATTGCCGTAAAGAGTATAACAAGCCTTTGCAAGGGCGTTCCATTGAACCTCTGGCACATCTGGTAACTTATCTCTTAGATTAGATATCGTCCAATAGCAGAAGTATCCGGCATATTCTGAATCTTTATAATCATACTCATTAGAATACTGTATGACCAGTTTGGCGGGATCAAGATACTTTACTTTCCATTTGGAATCTTCGCTGTCGAAATAATCCCTTACTGCACCATAGCCAAGGACTATCAAATCATCAAGTGTTTTTTTTCGTACCATTCCGTCCCAACCGGATATGCTAAAAGAATGTCTTACCAACTTCTGCATAGCCCTTGCCACGTTCAACTTAAAACCATCTTTGGCTTCAAAGGCAGCGAGTTCTTCTAATGACTTAGGAAAAACCTGGTTCTCGTCAACGGGGATTCCTGCTTTCTTTTTATATTCTATTTGCCAATCAGCATTCTGCGCCTCGCAAAGTTTAACATACTTTTGTTGTTCTTTTAAGGCTTTTGAATTGGCATCTATTGTATCAACATAACAATCCCAATCCTGTTTATCAAACATCCCGTGTAACACCGACATTAATTGAGGAGCTGGCGACACATTTTTCCACATCAGGTTTTGCCATCCCTCACGTTTACTAATCCGTCCTACTGCCGTGTCATCAAAGACAGTTATACTTGCATCCGATCCGTCATACTTACTATCATTTAACAACCACGATTTATATGGAGTTTCGTCTTGGTTGCCGTTAGAATAATCTCTTTGTTGAAAAAAATCATTAGCCCCTAATAATCCCCAACTCGTTTTATTGCGCAAAAATAAACTGTAGATCGCCATACAGTTCTTACGACAATATTCGCTTTTTTTAAGTTTGGGATCTATGCTGCGGTCTGGGAAGCCAAATTCGTACAGGGAAAATTCATTAAAAACAGGAAGCATATCTTTGCTATTATTTTATGCAAAGATAGTCAGTTTTGAATTAACATAATTTACCACATTCTTAATCCACTCCCATCTAAGTCTATGGCATCATCACTACCTAATGTGCTTATTATCTCCCTGTATCTTGATTTACTGCCGAGAAGAGCATAACCAAATGCAGTTTTCAGGTCAAGTCTGGTAAAGCTCTCAAGTCCTTGAAATGATTTGATCTCTCCGAGGAGATCGTCATGGTTCTCTACATGTCCCCTAAACTCAATGTAGTCTTTATATTCCCTTACGAGTTCTTGCTGTGTCTCTGTACCTGTCCATTTCCCCGGTAGTGGTTTTGGTCTGCCATCAAGTCCCATCTCAAAGAGAAAGTACCCACCATAACCTCGTTTATATACATAAGCAATGAAAGCCTCTACGTTCTGTTCGGGGAACATCATAGCACCAAAATACTGACAAGCCATGATGACATCTTCAAAATATTCTTCTTGAGTAGCAGGTCTATACCGATAAGATAATACACATCTGAAACTATTCCAATCTTTCTTAGACTTTCCATGGTCTATACTGTCATCGTATTCCCAAAGGATAGCCATGCCTCCGTCTGATTGTCTTGAGTTTGATAGGCTGAACCCTAACTTGGAATTAGCTTTTGCTTGGTTAGCGTTGAGGTTCCTGAAGGGGTCAATGCCACAAGTAAACCTCTGCCCGTTTCTTGGTCTCCATGACATGACTACCTTCTGACTTAGCCCATCCCAAATCTCCACCCCTTCTCTTTGATTAGTAAGTGCCATAGGTAAATCCATTGACATCCTAAACTTGATAATATCAGATGAATCCTGCCATAGAACCATTCCATCAGGATCACTATTCTCCCGATAAAAGTAACCTGTCTTATAAGGTAAGTCACCTAATGACTTTAGTCTATTTAACTCTCCGAGGCGTTTATCTACTATCTCAAGGTTATAGCCGACATTACCTGCACTCCCAAGCCAACACTCTGACCATGTAAACGGAGACTTACGCCTTATGCTTCGGTAAGTCTCAAGTGACTGTGGTGTGTTCTCTGCTAAAAGCGTATCTCTTTCCTCCTGCATCATCTGTCTTGAACCTTTTTTAGCCACTGCAAAGATAGCATAAGGAGTTAATCTACATTGTCTCTCCGTGGGTGTATCAACTACTGACTTGCCAAACCTGTCAATGAATCCTTCCATTCTTAGATAGGCGGGTAGAAATATCCTTGCAAAACCTGATACGGTCTGTCCTTTTATTGGTACTCTCCTGTAGAAATCACTCATCATGCACATTCGATAGTACGGAGCACTGGAACTTTCCATCTGTTCCACGGTTGAAGGATTCTTAACATAAGCACCTCTGAGAATATTTATTCCCATCCCTGTTGACATGGTGAATTTATTAACATTCCACCTCTCGAAGATATTGACCTTTAAATTAGAATCTTTCCCCTGCTCATCATTTAGAAGCCCATTTAATCTATCACCCTCATTTTTGTATAATCCTCCAGAATCCGAGAAGGTAATGGCACTCTTTAACCCTCCTGTGATATATACCGTTGGTGGCGTATCGAGCCTGAGTATCGTAGGCCTCCTATTGCCTTCCCACATAGGCTTAATGCACATTGGAAGTTGATCAAAAGCAGGTAGTAGTTTCTTCTTATAATGTATCTCTGCGTTATTGCCCTCAAAAGAAATTATCGTGCTAAAGAACGAGTAGTTAGTAGTTGATCCTTTTAGAATTTTATGTATAGCTTCATGCGTAGCACCTGTGCGCCTCGTTTTGGGTTCTGCGTCACCAAAGAAAAGCCTACGCCCAAGGTCAACCATCCTATAACCATCTTCGCTTTTTACTGCTCTCCCTGTTTCCTGATCTATATCCTTGAATGTTTCTTTGCAGTTTTCAAGATACCATGCAAAGCAAAACTTACGTCTTACATCGTCCCTATACTCAGGATATACCTCTGCTTCAGAAA
>PMZB01000003.1 GCA_003170575.1 Chlamydiia bacterium
ATTTATGTCTGTATATAAAGCCTCAGTTACTCCAGGAGTAACTACAAACCTACCACACCCTCCTCCGATAGAGGAAAATGGCCCGAGGAATGCTGTTGTACACTCACAAGATACTGCAGTAGCGCATGCGGCTTTATCCACTTTTGTCCAAAGAAAACAGGCGCCAATTAGCCTTCCCCCTATCTCTAGTCTAATCAACTTCTGTAAGAAATCAGCTGCACAGTGGATGCATGAGGAAAACCCTAAAATAACAAATATCTTCATCTTTTCTGCAATCATGGCTCTGGATTTGAAGGATCAGACGGCACGGGAACAACAACTTGCTTTTTTTAGCATCCTTAAAAATCAACTAGACCAAACTGATTCCTCTATACCACTTGATGACCGCCTCAAGAACTTCGAATCTTACTTATCTTCTGCCAAACAAGACCTGAACCTATCTGAATTTTTCAATCTTAACAATCCTGTTTCTTTTACAAAGATTATGAAAGATGCCCGTGAATACATTGAAAAGAGAAGTAAAATGGTTTCTCCTCCCCATTCTCTTCTCTGTTTTCAGGGTAACGATGAGGTTCTCAATGCCACACTTAAGTGTTATTGGGAAGCGGCTTTTTGGGAGGCAATTATTTTAAATACAGAAATGACCCATCGGAAGATTCGTGTTCTTGATTTAGGACAGAGCCGATCCCCACGTTATTATATATTTGCCTGTAGACTTCACAATGGAAGCGTCAATCTCTCTTACACCATTATGGACACGGCTTTCTTAACTACCTTCAAAGCCCGCATCCCAGCAACTACTCTCTTACCCATGGTGCAAAAAGCATTAGAAAGCGGTTGCTCTGATGTGACCCCAATTCCTCATAGTAAGCTGTATTTAAAATGTACGAAGAATGCAGATACATGCCGATTTCATCTTGTCCATCCGCTTTTAATCCCTTTAATGCCATATGACTCTTCAGAAACAAATATGTTTATTGTCTACACTAAGAATTTCAGCAAACTTAAAAAAACCCCTCTAGATCCACGCATCGACGCAGTTGTGAAATTGAAACAAGCATTAGACACTATCCTTCCTTCTGGTGCGCCAACAGTCCGTCTCCAGACTTTCAAAACATATCTTTCTGGCTTACCCAAGAATCAGCCTGATATGTCGAAATTACTCGACCTTGAAAACCAATTTTCACGAGAAATGATTGTGCAAGACGCTCAGGAGTATTTCGATAAGCAAAGGCTCATGATCCTTTCTCCAGAAATTGATCCTGAAATATATCAAGGGTTTAGAGGGGATTTCGATAGCTTTTTTTGGGATATTATTCGTTCAAATGTGCCGAAAAAGGAACGGGTTATTGAATTTGGATCTTCTTTATACATATTGAGGGGAGTTCGTCAGGCCGATGGTAAGGTCTCACTCTCAATTTCTCTTGTTGATATAAGCGTTTTTGATAGGGTTAAAATTCCGGTACCGAAAACTTCTATTCTCTTACCCATTGTCGCGGAGGCGATTAAGAAAGGTCTATCAAGTCTTTACCAAACCACTTATTACACAAAGTATTTATGGTGTGCTCAGGATGAAAATGGAATTTATAAATTTCAAGTTTGCTAGCCCGATTTAAACGATTGGGTGTTGATGCCTCCCACATGTCTCTGAAACGATAAATAGTTGACAGACGATTCAGTCATAGAGCTACAGGATGTTTTTTTTCACATTTTTCGTAGCAATCTGCGTCCATTTTCTGTAGAATATTCGCGACGGTTTATTTATTGCTCATGAGCTCTGCGATTGTATTCGTGGCGTTTAGGTAATGAAAAAGCCTGTCAGAATAGTATCTTGGGCCATTCTTCTATGGAGAAGAAAGGTGAGAAAAAAAACGCCCAGGTAGCTCAGTGGTAGAGCACTTGCATGGTAAGCAAGTGGTCGTAGGTTCAATCCCTATTCTGGGCATGATTTGAAAAAAGGAATGTAAACGATGGCAAAAGAAGCATTTCAGAGGACAAAACCTCACGTTAATATTGGTACCATTGGCCACGTTGACCATGGTAAGACAACATTAACAGCTGCTATAACAAAAGTTTTAGCAAAAAAAGGTAAGGCAAAATATCGAGATTATGCCTCGATCGACAATACCCCGGAGGAAAAAGCTCGTGGTATTACAATCAACGCAACGCACGTAGAGTATGAGACGGAAAACCGCCACTATGCTCACGTTGACTGTCCAGGCCACGCTGACTATGTCAAGAACATGGTCACAGGTGCTGCTCAAATGGATGGAGCAATCCTGGTTGTGGCTGCAACAGATGGCGCTATGCCTCAAACAAGAGAGCACGTATTGATTGCTCGTCAAGTTGGCGTTCCCTCTATCGTGGTATTTCTTAACAAGTGCGATGCTCTTTCTGGCAGTGATCAGGAGCTGATTGACCTTGTTGAAATGGAAATCACAGAGCTGCTTGAATCCAAAGGGTATCATAATTGCCCGATCATTCGTGGTTCCGCTTTGAAAGCATTGGAAGGGGATCCGAAATCCGAAGCTGCTATCGAAGAGCTAATCAAAGCAATCGATGAGAAAATACCAACGCCAAAACGTGACGTTGATAAACCGTTCTTGATGCCAATCGAAGACATCTTCTCGATTTCCGGCCGTGGTACTGTTGCAACCGGAAGAGTTGAGCAGGGTGTTGTCAGGACCAACGACAAAATCCAAATTGTCGGGCTGAGAAAACAAGTTCAAGAATCAGTTGCAGTCAGCCTTGAGATGTTTAACAAGACCCTTGATGAAGCTCGCGCTGGCGAGAACGTAGGGGTACTGTTACGAGGCCTTGGCAAAGAGGATGTTGAGCGTGGGATGGTATTGTGCGCTCCAGGGACAGTCACTCCCCACACGAAATTTAAGGCGGCAGTCTACATCTTGACTAAAGAAGAAGGAGGACGTCATACTCCATTTTTCAATGGATATAGGCCACAGTTCTTCTTTAGAACAACAGACGTCACAGGGACAATACAGCTTCCAGAAGGCGTTGAGATGGTCATGCCAGGGGATAACGTTGAAGTTACCTGCGAGTTGATCGCTCCAATTGCTATGGAAGCACAGATGAGGTTCGCTATCCGTGAAGGAGGAAGAACTATTGGTGCTGGAACAGTATCCAAGATCATCGAGTAATATTTTTTTCCCCTGCCTCCCGGAAACATGAGGCAGGGGGATAGGGACAAAGGATAATAAGTTAGACGATTCGAGAGCTAAGACCGTTGAGAGGTTGGCGATTGTGACTTTCGTTCGTAGCTTTTTCTACCAACGAGGAACGGTCGTCAACAGATCAATGTCCGAGCAGCCAGACAAGGATCGACTAACTTATTATCCTTTGTCCCTTAGAAGGGTGCGTAGCTCAGCTGGCTAGAGCAGCGATCTCCAAAGTCGCGGGTCGGGAGTTCGAATCTCTCCGCACTCGATAGTAAGAAGAGAAACAAGTTGTGAGATAGTTTAAATGGAGACACAAAAAAGTTCACCGCAGACGTCTTCCTTTTCCTTGAAAAGAGCTTTTCGTCGATTTGAAGACATAAAAGCTGAGTTCATGAAAATAGAATGGACTGAAGAAGGGCAGGTAGCTACGTATGCGAAGATAGTCGTTCTTGCGACTTTTATGTCAGGAATGGTACTCTATTTAGCTGATTTAGTTATCCAAAGAACACTCTATGGATTTCAGGCTATTTTGCGACTCATTTTTGGTTGATTTGATCAAAAGGGTTAAGGGTTAATGATGAAGTGGTATGTTATTCAGGTTTTGACTCAGCAAGAACGTCGGGTAAAGATGGCTCTAGAAGAGAATCGAGAAGCCCAAGGCATGCTGGGACATATTGACAAAGTTGTTTTACCGACAGAGAATGTCTCTGAAGTCAAGAAAGGACAGCAGAAAATAGTAGAGCGAAAGCTTTGGCCTGGCTATTTGCTTATTCACATGGATCTGACAGACGACTCTTGGCAGTACGTTAAGAATACCGATGGTGTATATGATTTTCTGGGCGGATTTAACCCTCAGGAGTTGAGTGATTTAGAAGTAGATGACTTGCTTAGAGATCTAGAAGCAAAACTAACGCGTGTGACACAGCGACATAAATTTGAGGTTGGAGACAAGGTAAAGATAGCTGACGGAGTATTTATTAATTTTGTCGGGACAATAACGGACGTGTACCAAGACAAAGGGCGTCTTAGTGTGCTTGTTTCTATATTTGGCCGAGATACACGAGTGGATGATCTAGAGTTTTGGCAAGTTGAAGAGTACTCAGAGGATGCTCCGCAAACGTAAGTTCATTTCTCTCCTCATGGCCTCTTGAGGGAAGAGTTTTTTAAACCTCAGAAAGATCTGATGCAAGACATGGAAGATGCAAGGTCTCTTAAGGATCTTTTTGAGTTAGGGATCGTACAGGAATAACTTTTACAGTTATAGAGGAGAAAAACGGTTCGGATCTGGATGATTTTTTCGAAGCAAGGTATCCGTAGATACCTTCGAGGAAAAATCGTCATGAGATGAGTTGATTTTTCCCCCTAGAACTGTAAAAGCTATCACTGTACGGTCACTCAAATATAGTGAAAGGGTTTAGTTCATGGCGAAAAAGCTAGCGAAGATAATTCGTTTGCAGATTCCAGCTGGAAAGGCTAATCCAGCTCCGCCGATTGGGCCAGCGCTTGGTGCTGCTGGTGTCAATATCATGGCGTTCTGCAAAGAGTTTAATGCAAAGACACAGGATAGTGCGGGGGATATTCTTCCCACAGTCATAAGTGTGTATCAAGATAAGACGTTCACTTTCATCACAAGAAAGCCTCCTGTTGCTGAGTTTATCAAAAAGGAAGCTGGAGTGGAGAAAGGATCGCCCACGCCAAACCGAACAAAGGTTGGCAAGCTGACGAAAGCGCAAACGCTGCGTATAGCTGAACAGAAGAGGGAAGATATGAACGCTGCAAGTATGGATGCGGCAGTTAATTGTGTTATGGGAACAGCCCGTTCAATGGGCATCGAAATAGTAGAGGGATAAAGTATGAGCCGAATGACCAAAAGGGGCAAGAAGATTGCTGAGTTAGTTGACAGGACTCGTACTTATTCTGTTGAACAAGCTTTGGATACTTTAAAAAAGTGTCCTCCAGTAAAGTTTGACGAGTCTGTTGAAGTTTCCTTAAAGCTTGGGATTGACCCACGAAAATCAGATCAAAGCGTTCGTGGAACTGTTTCTCTTCCAAGTGGAACAGGAAAGAAAACAATTGTCGTTGCTCTTGCAAGGGCAGATAAATTGTCAGAAGCAAAACAAGCTGGTGCTGATTTTGCTGGCAATGATGATTTAGTTGCTAAGATTGCTGGGGGATGGACTGATTTTGATGTACTCATAGTCACTCCAGACTTGATGAGAGATGTTGGTAAACTTGGTAAAGTACTTGGCCCTAGAGGGCTTATGCCAACACCAAAAGCTGGAACAGTAACGACAGAAATTGGGAAAGCTATTCGTGATGTAAAGCAGGGTAAGATTGAGTTCAAGAGCGACAAAGAGGGCGGACTTAACTGTGCTGTTGGTAAGGTTTCTTTTACTCTGAATCAGCTTGTAGACAACATTAGGTCCCTATTATCCGCAGTTCAGCGAGTGAAACCGCAGACAGCCAAAGGGATCTACCTTCAGTCTATGTATCTATCCACTACAATGGGTCCAGGAATGAAAGTGGATGCTCGAGAATTTGAAACCACGGCAAAGAGGTAACCAGACGTGAAGCATGAAAAACAACTGCTCTTGGATGACATGCAAGGGCAAATTAAAAAGTCTGGCACTTTTATTATTGCCAGGTATCAAGGTCTGAAAAGTGCACGTGCCTATGAGTTTCGAAGAGAACTCAATAAAAAGGGTGCGTACTTTGAAGTTGTACGAAAGCGAATGCTTATTCAAGCTTCGAAGAATTTAGGTCTGGAATTTAACCCTGAACTTCTTCCAGGTCACATAGGGCTCATTTTGGGCGCAGCTGATCCATTAGAAACGACCAAAACTGTTGTTAAATTCAGCGAAGAAAACGAAAATGCTTTTGAGCTTTTGGGCGCCTTTATTGATGGGCAAAAAATCTCAGGAGAAGATGTCCGCCGTCTGGCAACATTGCCAGGCAAGGATCAAATGCGTGCTGAGTTGTTGGGTCTTTTGACAGCTCCTGCAGCGCAATTGCTGACAGTATTTGAGGCGCTCCTTTCAGGAGTGGTTCATTGTATTGACAGTAAATCGTGTGAGATGAAGTGAGCATAAAAGCCTTTAACGAAGCATATAAAGTTGTTTATTTTTTTTTAAATTGAGAGGAATTTTCTGTGAGCAAGANNATTTAAGCAATCTGACCGTTATCGAAATGTCCAAGCTTAAAGAGATGCTTGAGAATAAATGGGGTGTAAAAGCAGCCTCAGCTATGCCTATGATGGCAGCTGCAGCACCAGCACAAGCTGCTGCTCCTCAAGCGTCTGAATCTACAGAGTTTCAAGTAACTCTTGCTGAAGCTCCAGCCGATAAGCGACTTGGCATCATCAAAGTTCTTAGAGAAGTTGCGGGAATGGCACTGAAAGAAGCCAAAGATCTTGCTGAGGCAGCTCCAAAAGTTGTGAAAGAAACTGTACCAAAGAATGAAGCCGAAGAGATGAAGAAAAAACTCGAGGCTGCTGGAGCAAAAGTCACCTTGAAAGGTCTCTAATGAGTGAGTTGGAACAAAACAGCGTTAGACCATAGTCGTTGACTACGGTGGCTGTTTTGTTCGAATCGACTCTGTCCTTATTTTTTTTGCAAGAGATGTTCCCGTTGTGGATTTTTACAAAAACACAGCGGGAACACTTTTTATTAAAGCTTCTCTTGTCAAGAATTTTGAGGATAGTGTATTCTCATTGGGTTTTTCTGTGCTTTTGTGCAGACAGTTTTGCATTGTGTGCAGTACAGTTTCGTGAGACGTATGCTGAAGACTTTTCTAAACAGGTACTCGTTATATCATTATTACTTCTTCGCATTCTTGGACGTCGTTTTCAAAAAAGTAAACAGTTTTTTTGTACGCCTCTGTCGCGCTCATTACATTTTAGCTATACGGAGTTTCTAGCATGTTGCGAAAGCCACCTCGTCGTATCAGTTTCCATAATCGAGAGGACGTTCTTGACCTCCCTAACCTCATAGAGGTTCAGGTAAAATCGTACGGTCAGTTTTTACAGGCGAATGTTGCCCCAGAGGAACGCAAGCCTATGGGATTACAGGAGGTCTTCTTAGAGACCTTTCCTATAAAATCATTCGACGAAAAAACAGTTCTCGAGTTTTTGTCATATAACTTAGGGATTCCAAAATATACTCCTGAGGAGTGTATACGAAGAGGAATTTCTTTCAATGTTACCCTGAAAGTAAAATTTCGCCTGACAGATGAGACTGGGATCAAGGAAGAAGAAGTGTACATGGGTACTATCCCGGTTATGACGGAAAATGGCACCTTTATCATCAATGGCGCAGAACGGGTGGTAGTCTCCCAGCTGCATAGATCTCCAGGCATATGCTTTGAACAAGAACGACATCCTCGCGGAGGAATGATCTATTCCTTCCGTTTGATTCCGTATCGAGGTAGCTGGTTGGAAGCATCTTTTGATTCAAGCGATTGTATCAACATCTATATAGATCGAAAGAAACGAAAGAAAAAGATCTTGGCCAGCACCTTCTTGCGATGCTTAGGGCTGTCTACCAATAACGACATTTTGGAAGAGTTTTTCACTGTCAAAAAAGTCAAATTCAAGAGCGAAAAAGACTTTGTCAAATATGTTGGGAAGATATTGGCTCAGGATGTTGTTGATGAAGAAAAAGGTCTCATTTTTGGCCGTGCTGCTGAAAAACTAACTACAGCAATGGCAAAGAGAATGCTTGATGCAGGGATTGATTCTTTTAAAATATGCGAAGAAGCCGATGAACTACATCCCATCATCCGCATGCTGGTTAAAGACCCCACAGACAGCTATGAGACAGCTTTAAAGGACTTTTACCGAAAAATTCGTCCTGGGGAGCCCGCAACACTTGCAAATGCTCGCGCATCAATTATGCGGCTCTACTTTGACCCAAAGCGATATAACCTTGGCCGGGTAGGACGATATAAGCTCAATAAAAAGCTTGGGTTTGAAGTTTCTGACGAAACTTTGCAACAAGTTACCCTCCGACGGGAGGACGTGATTGCAGCGCTTAAGTATTTAATGCGTTTAAGAGTAGGTGAAGAAGGACTTTCTGTTGATGACATTGATCATTTGGGCAATCGTCGCGTGCGCTCAGTAGGAGAGCTCGTTCAAAACCAATGTAGAGTTGGCCTTGCCCGCATGGAAAAGATTATTCGTGAACGGATGAATCTTTTTGATTTTACTTCTGACACGCTTACCCCAGGGAAAATAGTTTCAGCAAAGGCACTCGCAACCGTGCTTAAGGACTTTTTTGGCAGATCACAGCTCTCACAGTTCATGGATCAAACAAATCCTGTTGCTGAGTTAACTCACAAGAGAAGGCTTTCTGCACTAGGCCCTGGAGGACTTAATCGAGATAGAGCTGGGTTTGAAGTCAGAGACGTTCATCCAAGTCATTATGGAAGAATCTGCCCCATTGAAACACCAGAAGGGTTAAACATTGGGTTGATCACCTCCCTTTCCACCTTTGCCAAGATCAATGAGTTTGGGTTTATCGAAACGCCCTACAGAATTGTTCGCGATGGTGTTGTTACTGACGAAATTGAATATATGACCGCGGATCAAGAAGCGGGATGTGTCATTTCACAGGCGACCTGCACGATTGATAAGCATGGTCTGATTGCTGATGAACGCTGTTGGGCGCGCGTTAACGGAGAGTCTCTTGAAGTTGATTCCTCCTCTGTAACCCACATGGACGTATCTCCAAAACAGATGGTTTCAATCGTCACGGGACTTATACCATTTCTTGAGCATGATGACGCAAACCGTGCTCTTATGGGATCAAACATGCAGCGCCAGGCTGTTCCACTTCTGTTACCTCAATCACCATTAGTTGGTACTGGTCTTGAGGGTAGGGCTGCAAGGGATTCAGGTGCTGTGGTCATTGCCGAAGAAGATGGAACTGTTGAATATGTAGATGGTTTTAAAATTGTTATCGCTTCCAAGCAAAACAAGCTTCGAAAGAAAACCTATTTACTGAGGAAGTTTCTTAAGTCTAATTCAGGCACATGCATAAACCAGAAGCCCATTTGTTCTATCGGGGAGACTGTAAAAGCTGGAGATGTGATTGCCGATGGCCCTGCGACCGATTGCGGCGAACTAGCAGTTGGAAGAAACGTGCTCGTTTCTTTCTTGCCTTGGCGTGGGTACAATTTTGAGGATGCCATAGTAGTTTCTCACAAAGTAGTAAGAAATGATTATTTCACTTCGATTCACATTGAAGAATTTGAAATTATGGCCCGAGAAACCAAGCTGGGCAAGGAAGAGATTACCAGGGATATTCCAAATGTACCTGAGGAAGCCCTAAGAAATTTAGGCGAGGATGGAATAATTCGCGTTGGTGCTGAAGTTAAACCTGGCGATATTCTTGTTGGTAAAATAACTCCCAAATCTGAAACAGAGTTGGCTCCTGAAGAGCGCTTGCTGAGAGCTATTTTTGGCGAGAAAGCTGCAGACGTGAAAGATGCATCCCTTACAGCTCCTCCAGGAACTGAGGGGTATGTAATGTCTGTGATGATTTTCAATCGCTGGGATCGTTTTTCCAAAACTGAAGAAGAACGAGTTGAAGAAGCGGCGCGCATCAAGGACATACAAAAGGAATACAAAGCTAGGTTAGCACAAATTAGAGTCGAGCGAAGAGATAAAATTGGCGCACTTTTGCTCAACGAAATATCCCCGTCATCAGTTGTCCATAGAAAGAGTGCTGAGATACTCGTTGAAGAGGGGTCGCCTATTACTTCTGAAGTGATTGCTGCGCTCGAAAAAGAAGCATTAAGTGATCTTATCTTACCGACGGATGCTATTTGGAAGGAATTCAAGGCAATCGTGCGTGAGGGAGATCTTGCTCTGCAGAAACTTGACAATGAGTATACAACGAGTGTCGAGCTTACTAAGAAGGGAGACACCGAACTAGAATCCGGAGTGATCAGGCAAGTTAAGGTATATATTGCTTCAAAGCGAACGCTGCAGGTTGGCGATAAAATGGCCGGACGACATGGTAACAAAGGTGTTGTCTCAAATATCGTTCCAGAAGCTGATATGCCCTTCTTGGCTGATGGTAGATCAGTGGAGTTTATACTGAACCCACTGGGCGTGCCTTCTCGTATGAACATCGGCCAGCTTCTTGAAACACATCTTGGTCTTGTTGCCCACATGGGTAAATTTCATGTGAAGTCTCCTGTATTCGAAGGATTTCCTGAGTGGAAAATATGGGAAATGATGAAGGAAAAAGGGCTTCCTGAAGATGGAAAGATGTTTCTTTATGACGGATGCACAGGCGAGCGGTTTGATCGTCCGGCTGTGGTAGGGTACATCTACATGTTGAAACTCAGTCACCTTGTGGCTGACAAGATCCACGCGCGTGCTGTTGGCCCTTACTCATTGGTAACGCAACAGCCACTTGGCGGTAAAGCACAGATGGGTGGTCAACGATTTGGTGAGATGGAGGTATGGGCTCTCGAAGCATATGGAGCAGCATATCTTCTGCAGGAAATGTTGACAGTGAAGTCTGATGACGTTGCAGGACGCACACGCATTTACGAAGCTATTGTTAAGGGTGAAAATATCCTCAAGACTGGAACTCCAGAGTCGTTCAACGTGTTGATCAAAGAGATGCAAGGGCTTGGATTAGATATTCGCCCAGAAAGTATTGAAGAAACAGCTGGAACAACAGTACCAGCTGCTTAAACAAGCTCCATAAAAAGAGGCAAAAAAAGATGTCTGACGAAGAAGTACTTTCTCCTGAAGAGCTAGTGGCTGATGAATTTGCGGAAGGAGAAGAAGAGATCGGAGAGGAAAAAGAATCTCCTGCTGAGAGCGGTGAAAAGAAAACCTTCCAATTTGACGAGGGAGAATTTGAGCGACGCCGGTGGGGTCGCTATGATGAGGATGCGTTTAACGTAAGGTTTGATAAATTAAGTATACGCATAGCCTCTTCAGATGTTATCCGCAATAATTGGTCCCGCGGAGAGGTAAAAAAACCGGAGACAATTAACTACCGCACGTTCAAACCAGAAAAGGGCGGTCTTTTCTGCGAAAAGATTTTTGGTCCAACAAGGGATTGGGAATGTTCTTGCGGAAAGTACAAAAAGATCAAGCATAAGGGCATTGTGTGCGACCGATGCGGCGTTGAAGTAACTCTGTCCAAGGTGCGCCGTGAGCGAATGGCGCATATTGATCTTGCTGTACCAGTTGTGCACATATGGTTTTTCAAAACATCTCCTTCAAGAATAGGCAGCCTTTTAGGTATGTCTACAGCAGATCTTGAGAGAGTTATCTACTATGAAGACCATGTGGTTACCGACCCAGGGAAAACAAGTCTTGTCCGCAAGCAATTATTGAATGATACAGAGTTGCGTGAGGCGCAAGAGCGATGGGGTAAAGATGCTTTTCAAGCAAGCATGGGTGCGGAAGCTATTAGGGCGCTTCTGATAGGCGAGGACCTTCAAGGTCTACTTGCCGAGCTTAAGGACAAAATCCGTAAAACAAAGTCCATGCAAGCAAGAATGAAGATTGCTCGACGACTGAAGATTGTAGAAGGGTTTCTTTCTTCTAATAACCATCCAGAATGGATGGTTATGTCCTGTATTCCTGTGGTACCGCCAGACTTGAGGCCTCTTGTTCCTCTAGATGGGGGCAGATTTGCTACATCAGATCTTAATGATCTCTACAGAAGAGTTATCAACCGAAACAACCGCTTAAGGGCAATCTTAAAGTTAAAAACACCTGAAGTCATTATTCGTAACGAAAAACGAATGCTACAGGAAGCTGTGGATGCTCTTTTTGATAATGGACGGCATGGTCATCCTGTAATGGGCGCAGGGAATAGGCCTTTAAAATCCCTTGCCGAAATGTTGAAAGGTAAGCAGGGAAGATTCCGCCAGAATCTTTTGGGTAAACGCGTTGACTATTCTGGACGATCTGTGATTGTTGTAGGACCAGAGCTTCGTTTCAATCAATGCGGTATTCCGAAACTCATGGCCCTTGAGCTCTTTGAGCCATTTATCATCCGTCGGTTGAAAGAGTTGGGGTTTGTATACACAATTCGCTCTGCGAAGAAAAAGATTCACCGGCAAGACCCCGAGGTATGGGATGTGCTGGAAGAAGTAATAGCAGGGCATCCAGTGCTGCTCAACCGCGCTCCCACACTGCACAGGCTTGGTATTCAGGCATTTCAGCCGGTACTTATTGAGGGTAAGGCTATCCGAGTCCACCCGCTTGTTTGTACAGCTTTTAACGCTGACTTTGACGGCGACCAGATGGCTGTGCATGTGCCCCTGTCAATAGAAGCGCAGATAGAAGCCAGAGCTCTGATGATGGCTCCAGACAACATTTTCTTGCCTTCATCAGGCCGGCCCTCTACCGTGCCTTCAAAGGACATGACGCTTGGGCTGTATTATCTGATGTGCGATCCTTTGTATAACCCTGAGGAGCATGGAAAGAAGGTCAAGTTTTTCAAGGATGAAAATGAAGTACTTCTTGCTGTTCATGCAGGGGGAAGCTTTACCTGGGATACTCCTGCGAGAAAAGATGGAAAACTTGAGTTTACCGGAAGGGGAATGTTGCTTCATGAAAAAATCAAGCTGAAAACTAAAGATGGAGTCATAGAAACCACGCCAGGGCGTGTTATTTTCAATACAATTGTGCCTCCAGGACTTGGTTTCCAAAATTATTCGCTTCCAGTAAAACGTCTCAGCGAGCTTGTCATAGAGTGTTATAGGAAAGAAGGGCTTGAGGTTACTGTCAGGTTCTTGGATAAATTGAAAAACCTTGGGTTTAGCGAGGCAACAAAAGCGGCTCTTTCGATTGGTATTCAAGATATTTGCGTGCCTGAATCCAAAAAAGCCATTCTAGACGAGGCTGAAGCTAAGGTTGCTGTTGTTCGCAAGCAGTACGAAGATGGTATTATTACTGAAGGTGAACGGCATTCGAAGATTGTCACAACATGGACAGAAGCTGCTGACAATGTTGCTGAAGATATGTTTTCATTAATGAGTAAGCCAAAAGATGGTGTTCTTAATCCTCTTTATATGTCCATGAACTCTGGTGCGCGAGGCAGCAAGCCTCAGGTACGCCAGCTTGGCGCTATGCGAGGACTTATGGCAAAGCCTTCTGGTGAGATTATTGAGTTTCCGATCACGGCAAACTTTAAAGAGGGTCTTGGCCCGCTTCAGTACTTCATCTCAGCACACGGTGCTCGTAAAGGTCTTGCTGACACAGCTCTTAAAACAGCTGACTCAGGCTACCTCACTCGACGGCTTGTTGACGTAGCTCAGGATGTGATTGTGACAGAAGTAGACTGCGGTACGTTGAATGGTATTGAGGTGGAATCTGTCAAACAAGGGGACGAGGAGCTTCTTTGTTTGCGAGATAGAATTTTTGGAAGAACTGTGTGTGATGACATCACTCTTCCTGGTGACAAGAGTGTGTTACTTGCACGACAGGGCGATCTTTTGACTCTTGCACAGGCTGAAGCTATTGATAATGCAGGCATTGAATGTGTCAGAATCCGATCAGTACTCACGTGCGAGTCTCGACGAGGTGTCTGTTCTCACTGTTACGGAGTCAATCTTGCTAATGGCCGGCCTGTGTGTGAGGGTGAGGCAGTAGGAATTATTGCTGCTCAATCTATCGGCGAGCCTGGTACTCAGCTTACTATGAGAACATTCCACTTGGGCGGTATTGCCTCTGCAGGCGGTGTGCCTGAGTTGGTAGTTTCCGATGAAGGTATCCTTGTATTTGTGGATCTTCGGGCAGTTAAGACAGAAGAGGGGCCGCACGTAGCGTTGAACAAAAATGGTTCTATTAACATTGTGAAGGATGAAGGCAGAACACTTGATGAATATAGGAAGCTCCTTACAGCCAAGTCTATAGAGCCGCTTCAGAGCTTCCACATTGAACTTGGAACCAGAATATTCTTTCTTGAAGGAGCTAAGGTCAAGAAAGGGCAGAAGATTGCCGAATGGGAACCGCACAACATACCGACTATTTGCGATAGGCCAGGCTATGTAAAGTATGAGGACCTTGTTGAGGGGATCTCGACGCAGAAAGAGACAGATCGTCAGACAGGGCAGACAGAGCTTGTTGTCAAGCCCCACCGTGGTGAGCTTCATCCGCAGATTGCCATTTATGCAGATCGCCAGTTTGATAATCTTGTCGGTACCTATGCACTGCCTCCAGGGGCTATTGTTGGTGTGCGCGAAGGAGAGCTGGTAAAAGCTGGTGCGCTTCTTGCTCGTATTCCGCGAGGCGCTATTAAGACGAAGGATATTACAGGCGGTCTTCCACGCGTTGCTGAGTTGTTTGAAGCAAGAAAGCCCAAAGACTCTGCAGAAATCGCAAAGATCGATGGCCTTGTCGACTTCCGAGGAGTTCAGAAAGGGAAGCGCGTTGTCATCGTACGCGATGAAGCGTCAGGGATGGAAGAAGAGCA